>CAZXKH010000001.1:0-545 GCA_964641385.1 uncultured Clostridia bacterium
AATCAAAAAGGCCAGATACTGCCTGCTTGATACCCTGGGAGCAATGATAGCCGGCCAGAGACTAAGGGCGGGTAAAATTGCCATAGAGGAGGCCAAAATGAAGGGCTATGACAGCCTTGAGAGCATCTTTGCCCTCAGCACCATGGCCAGCTGTCTGGACATTGAGGATGGATACTATCTGGCAGCAGGCCACCCCGGTTCCGCTGTCATTCCGCCCCTGCTGGCCACTGGAAAAGAAATGGGTATTTATGAGGGAGAGGAGATAATTAATGCCTTAGTGATGGGTTATGAAATAACCACCAGGGTGGGAGCCATTGTCAACAAAGATTACAGCCACCGTGCTCATGGATCGGGTACCTTCGGTGCCTACGGGGCAGCTGTGTCAACTGGAAAAATTATGGGGCTTAAGACTGAAGAGATGCAACATGCCCTGGGCCTGGCTGAAGCCTACTCCCCTGCAGCCCCGGTAATGCTCTCCATCAAAGATGGAGCCATGTGCAAGGAGTCCATTGGCTGGGGGGCTACAGCCGGTACCATGGCAGCAC
>CAZXKH010000001.1:555-32687 GCA_964641385.1 uncultured Clostridia bacterium
AAAAGAGGCTTTACTGCCCATCAACCAACCATGGGAGACCCCTTTCAGCAGGGCGTAGATACCTCCTCCTTCAAAGAACTTGGAAAGACATACAGAATCCTTGATGTATACTTCAAGCCATATGCTTCCTGCCGCTGGTCTCACCCTGCCCTGGATGCTATTAAGGCTTTAAAAGAAGAAAAAGGATTCAAGGCCTCTGAAATAAAACATATTATTGTAGACAGTTTCAGCCAGGCTCTGACCCTCAGGGCAAGAGAGGCCACCGATGAGGAGACCATTCAGTACAGTATTCCTCTGGCTGTAGCCCTGCTATTAATCTATGACCGGGAAGACCTGGCCCAGTTCGATATTGAAAGGTATCAGGATCAGAAGGTAACCAAGCTGGCACAGCGGGTTAAGCTGCGATTCAATGAGGATCTTAACAAAAAATTCCCCCGTACCAGGGCAGCCCGGGTAACTGTTGAAACTGATGGTGGAAAGAAATATACAGAAGAAGTAACTGATCCTAAGGGAGGTAGCAAAAACCCTATGACAGAAGAGGAGTTAAAGCAGAAGTTTCTATCTCTGAGCGGGGAAGTAATCGGTGAGAATAAAGCCTGCAGTCTGACAGAGACAGTCCTGCAGCTGGGGGAAAAGAATGGAATCAAGGAAATCTACCAGCTCCTGTAAACATTATAAAATTCAAACATCAATCTAATATAAAAACCCCCATACATTCCATCCATTTGGAACCGGGGGTTTTCTATGCCTTAATATGATCTTTTCTTATATCCAGAGGGAAAGGAGATAGTATGCTATTAGATAAAAAATAGCGGCAACTACAGCAAAGGAAATACTCTCTTTGATCAGTTCCTTACCTCTTTTATTACCCCCCAGGCCCAGGAAGTTGTTGGCAGAAACTACATACCATAAAAAACCAACTACAACCATAAAGACCACTAACTCCAGCAGCATCAGCCTATTTCCCCCCTTGCAACAAATATGAGAAAAAACAGTAAATTCAATATTACCCACTTATATTATCATTCAGCTGTAACTAAGGCCAATATATAGGACAGGATAGCATCGAAGGCCTATTACCTATTTTTCTTGTAAGACCTCTCTTTTAAACTGTCCCGGAGTCTTGCCTTCCTTTTTTTTAAAGACCCGGCTGAAATAGCTGGCATCATAAAAACCTATCCGGGAAGCTATCTCATTCAGGGAGAATTTATCTTTGCTTAATAGATCCTTACCCTTTTTGATCCTGATCTGAGTTAAATACTCAATAACTGTCATTCCCGTCTCCTCTTTAAAAATCTTACTTAAATAGGAGCTGCTAAGGTGAACCCTTTCGGCTATCTCATCCAGGGCGAGATTCTCCTGATAATCTTTTTGCAGAATTTTCTTCACCCTCATTACCAGAGAATACTTTTTACTCTTATGTCTTTCAATAACCAGATCTAAGAACTCCTGCAGGGTGTTACGGACCAGTTCTCTCTTTTCTGAGAAGGAATCCATACCTGATAGTTTCTGCATGGTTCTATCCTTAAGCTCCAGACAGGCTTCCGGGTCTCCCCCTCCTTCAATGGCGCCACGGGAGATAAAAATAATCAGTTCTATCAATTCATGCTTGCTGTTTTCCACTTCCTCCAGATAGTCCAATATTCTTATCATCTCATCCAGGGCTTTTTTTCGGTACCCCCATTTTACATCTTCAAAGAGATCCCGTTCACCGATCAATGAATATGATAAATCGGATCCTCTGGTACTGTTCCGGCTGGAGGAAAAGATCTCGTCCAGAATAACCTCTGTCAAATCAACAAAGGGTATTCCATGGGGTATCTCCAGCAGGGGAAGTTTTAAGCTATCAGCCAGAGAACACATAGCCTCAGGTATCTGATCAAAGTAATAACCGACCTCAATACCGACAGCAGAGATATCGATCTGTGCCAGTTCCTTCAAATAACGTAGCTGTAACAGACGATGGTTCTTAATCCCATGAGCACAGGTTAGTAGCAGCTCTCCACCATGAAGCCACTTGGCCATATCAACTGTATCACCGATATGTACCCAGCGGATAATATTATCGACTCCTTCATGGCCCCCTGCCAGCTTAATATCGCTCATGGCTGGAAGGTCTAAGGCCTCCTTAACTCTCAAAGTCATACTATCTCCCCCTCATACTCGTTACCTGTCAGTCAGGATTAACAGGGCATTACTGACTTTACTCTCTTCACCCTCTGAGGGAAGATTATAGATTCGATCCTGTAATACCATGGTGGTTGAACCACCACCATCAAGATTCATGGCCTCCACTGCTCCCAATCTGATCATTAGCTGGGCCAGCTCCTCCAGAGTAACTCCCTTGCTGTAGTCAGATCTGCCGCTGACAGTGGCAATCAGTACTTCCCCATCAGCAGTTATACCCAGCCCCGTTCTTGGAGCATAACCATCAGTTATATCAGATCTGAACTTTTCCTCAAGCCCGGTAACCTGAATCTGCCCATCACTTACCAGGCGCGGACCTCCACCTAAAGCATAGACAACCTCCTCCTGATTCCAGTGATCAGGTGAATAATTAAATCTTAAAGAAACAGCCTCCCCCGGCTCAAGCTCTTCCCTGAGACTTTTTACACCGGTTCCCCGTGCAGCCAGGACATATCCATTCCAGGGTATAATACCACCGGTATCTGTAGAAAAATCTGTAATAATATCATCTTCAATATAATATTCAATTTCTGCCTGCCCTGATGTCTGCAGTGCATATTTATGGTTGTAAAGAACGATCTCATCCTGCCCGGGAGGACGATTAACACCATCTACTTCCACCAGGCTGCTACCAGTAGCCAGTTCAATACTAACATCCACCCGGTCCATTAATATATTGCCCTCTGCCGTTAAGCCCAGGGCTGTCCGCTGGTTAATGGGTTCACTGACCAGCATTGAATCAATAACCATCAAGCCCAGAGGACTGTATCTACCATCAAAGTATGTACCGTTAACTGCAGCCAGAGCCTGATACCGGGCAGACATGGTAGTAACTTTCTCTCCCCCGGTAATTCGTTCCTGGGCAAGAACAGGCTGTAACATAAGTCCCGTATTAGGACCCAGTTCGGCCTTCAAAACATTAACCAGTAAAGGGCCAATCATGCCTCGCTGGCGAATCTGAGAGTACTCAAGACCCCTTGTGATTCTAACTTTAAAGTCGCTCTCCAGTTCCAGCTGTCGGCGGACATCAATTACTAAGCGATGAGGATCACTGAATAAATAACTCTCATATCCGGTGTAGTTATTTGTAAGATCGATTACCACCCGTAAACTATCCCCCCAGCGTCCAAAGCGGAGTTTTTCCACGGAATATTCGTTAAAGTTCCATTCCTCAGCCACCTGATCAAGTTCGGTTTCCTCCAGATGAATAACAATTCGCGGGGGAGAAGCCAGGAAAAAGAGATCGTATTCCGGCTCCTGCTCAAACTCAAAGACCAGTCGAAAATTATCCACCTCTGAACTATACCTTACCTCCCGCAAGTAATTGCCAGCCATAGCTTCTCCAGGCACAAATAAAAGAACAAACAGCAAGAATCCCAGGAAAACAGATAAAACCAGATATGCTTTTTGATGATTAATTTTCATTTTATTCCCCTCCATATTACATATTCTACCCAAAAGGTTAAAAACCCTGCCCGGGATCCTTAATCAGCCAGGAAAAAAGAGTGATTAAATCATCAAAAATTTCCTCCCGGCTCTCCTCTATTTGTAATTGAGCAAGATTAAAGGCCTTTTCAGCCCTGTCAAAATCAGCTGTAGCCAGGTAATTTAGACCCAAATAAAAATAGATGGCCCCCTGATGATGACCATCCTCAAAGGCCCTGTTATAAAGACTTTGAGCCTGGCTCAAACTACCCTCCTGCTGGTGAACAAGAGCCTCTCCAATAACCTCTTCCCTTTGACTCATCTCCTCCAGCTCACCAATCTGTTCTTCCAGCAATACCCAGGAAGCTATCAGATTAGCAAGCTCTGCTTCCATCTCAGTCTCGGGATAAAGCTGGTGATAGCGCCTGAAATAGAATAAAGCCTCATTCAGATCAATAGTGAGCAGACTGCTTAAACCAAGACCCAGCAGTGGAATAGATCTATCTCCTCCAGCCCTTAAGGTCTGCTGCCAAAAAGACCTGGCCTCAAGCGGCTCACCTGCCTGCAGATGACACTCTGCCAGCCAGAGAAGGGCCTCAGGTAGAGGATATATCTCCACTGCCTCCCTCCATTTATTCTGTGCCTGTTCCCGGTCACCATCCCTGAAGGCCATCAAACCCTGACGAAAAATTAAACGGGAGATGTTCTCGTTATCAGCTGCTGCAAGCTCTGTGGTGAATAACTGAGAGGCCTCCTCAAGCATGGATTGAGCTTCCTCCTTAAGACCATACTTAAGCAGCAACTCGCTCAGCTGAAGGTAGAGAGCCAGAGAAGATGAAGTTCCAATTGCACCCATCCAGAGTTCCAGAGCCTCTTCTTCCCGTCCCTGTTCCATAATGGCTCGACCCAGAGATAAAGTTAGGTCTGACTGACGAGGACTGAGGGCCAGAGCATACCTGAATTCCTGCTCGGCAGAGCTGTATTCCTGATGCCGAAAATAAAAATCACCAAGCTCCCGGTGGTGCCACCATGAACCTCCCCTATTTACTGCCTCCCTGAGCAGCTCCTCGCTCTTTGCCAGCTCTCCTCTTTCCTCATAATGACGGGCAAGTGGTATGTATACCTCAGGCTGATCCCTGTCCAGTTCAAGGGCCAGCTGATAATACTCCAGAGCATTTTCCTCCCGGTCAAGAATAAGCAATAACTCTGCCTGAGAGAGATAATAATCAACCCGGCGGGGAGCCAGTTCAATAAGCTTCTCCCCCAGCTCCAGGGCCCTTTCCAGATACTCTTCCTCCCTCTGACCCAGGTTTCGATAAACCCAGAAAAGATCCTCTCTCAGCTGCCTGTCCTCTGTCTCCAGCTCAAGGGCTTCCTCCAGTAGTGAACGGGCCCTGTTGAAACTACCCTCCTCCATGCTGAAGCGGGCCCCCAGATGAAGCAGTTCCGGATCCTCCCTGCCACCAGGAGCCTCCAGGGCAATTTGGACAGTATCACGGGCTCTAGCAGCTTCTCCCAGACGTCGGTAATAACTGATCAAATGACGATAGTATTCCAGTCTCTCACTGATTTGAACTGCATCCTCCAGCAGCTGTCGGGCTCTGCCCAGCTCATCATATCTACCGTATAATAAAGCCAGGCGGTAAAGAAGATTATGGTTTTGAGGATCCTCTTCCAGCAGCTTTTTTAGTTCTTTAATCTCCCGGTCACTGTCCACAAAACCAGCCGCAAAATCCTCTTCCGAGAGGCCAGTGTTCAGTGTCCAGTTGCGATAATAGACCTCCATTAAAAGATCATTATCTCTATCAAAAACCTCAATCCGCTGTGGCAGCCAGAGATCAGAAAAAAACCTCCAGTCACGATATCTGATCGTGGCCACCAGGTTCTGTGCTGCATTGTAGATCTCTATTTGCAGTGGAGCCATAAACTCCTCCCCCACCCAGATCATTTGTTCATAGAAGGGGTTTTTAAGCTGAAGCAGGTGGGCATCACGGCCATTGACTGTAGCCTCTCCCACCAGCTGTGTCTGATATAGGTCATCCAGCTTAAGCCAGGGATCATCGGCAGAGGTAGTAAGCCGGGGGATAGTCTGCTGCAGCACCCTGTAGTCAGGGGGAAGGTATATCCAGGGCAAAGACTTTAAAAGTCGACCCTCATCAGTTGACAGGAGGTCAAAAAAGGATGGAATCCTGCTGATCATTGATCGTTCCCGGTTCTTTTTTAGTTCTGTCTCAGAGATAGAGGTCTCTTCTTCAAGGTGGACCCTAACTTCTAGCAGTCCAGAAAAATCCTCCACCAGAGAGAGGTTGCCCTGGACCTTCTTCTTTACCTCCTCCAGCAAAAGGTCCTGAGCCTGGACTGGAGGTAAGCAGCAAAAAAGAAATAAAAAGATAAAAAATATAGAAGCTAAAGAATATGTATTTTTCTTCAATCCCTGGCCTCCTCTCCAGCAAAAAGAGTAAAGAGAGCCTTTATTTTTCCCACCTTTTTTTGATGATTGTTCCTTAGATCTGGCTCCCAGTACTCCTGTAAGTGCTCATTCTCCCCCTCCTCCAGCAGGCCAATCTCTCTCAGAAATCTAAGCACAACAGGAGGCAGAGCTCTGGCCCTACCATCACTAATCTTTACAGCAACCCCCATGGGAGGAGAGAAAAGAGCAAAACAGAAAATTCCCTCGGCCCCGGATTTGGCCAGTATAGATCCTGGCAGGGCCCTCATTAGTGCAGTATTAAAACGATCACTGCCTGCCACCAGCATGGGGTGCTCCATCATAGAAGAGACCACAGTAGATATCGCCTCTTCCTGCCGGGTAGCCAGACGGGCATAGGCCAGGGCCATCCTTTCCATGGTAAGGGCAAAGACAGGTGCTCCACAGCCATCGATTCCCAGCTGCATCTCCTCTGAACAAAGAGAGGTCAGCTCTAAGACCGTTGATCTAATTAAATGCTGCAGAGGACTTTCATGTTCCAGGTAATTCTCCAGCTGCCAGCCCATCTGTCTGACCAAAGCCAGCATGCCACTGTGTTTCCCCGAACAGTTGCAGTGGAGAGCATTCGGCTTCTTTCCCGCCTGATAGAGAGCCTTACGACTGCCCCGGTGTAAGGGAGGATGTACACCACACTGCAGATAGGAGCTGTCAAGCCCTATCTTCTCCAGAATCGATTTAACCAGACTTACATGTTCAGCTTCCCCACTGTGGGAGGCAGCCATCACTGCCAGCTCACGGCTGTTAAAGCCAAAGTCCTCATGAGCCCCTTTCCTGAGCAGGGGAATCAGCTGCAGGGGTTTGGCAGCTGAACGCATATAGGTGATCCGCTGACTGTCTCCACAGCTGTAAAGAATACGGCCCTCGCTGTTAACAGCCACCAGATCACCAGCATGAATGCTTTCTTCAACCTCTCCCCTAATAACAGCTGCCAGGGTAGTAGCCATTATTAATCCCTCCAAAAAAAATAAAAGCCCTAAAGATCAATTAATCCCAGGCTGATCTCCAGTGCTTCATTGACTTTTGTTATTATATCTTGATCAAGATGAGTAACCTGCCGCTGTAGTCTTTTTTTATCTATGGTTCGCACCTGCTCCAAAAGAATCACAGAATCCTTCTCCAGCTGACCCGCTTCAGCTTCTATTTCAACATGGGTGGGCAGTTTTGCTTTATCAATTCGGGAGGTAATAGCAGCCACTATTACTGTCGGGCTGTACCTGTTTCCCACATCATTCTGGATAATAAGCACCGGGCGAACCCCACCCTGTTCTGAACCCACAACCGGGTTCAGATCTGCATAAAAGACATCACCTCTTTTTATAGACACCTCACTCACACTCCGCAAGATTCGATTCGTAGGCCATCAGTCGCTTCTTTTCTCCTACCAGATCCTCATTGGCCAGCTGTAGATTAAGGGTACCCATCTCCAGATAGCCCTGCCTCATTCTTTCCCGAATCTCTCTCCTTTTCTTCTCGGAAATATACAGCCTCATGGCCTCTCTTATAAACTGACTGCGATTCAGGTTTTCCCTTTCAACTATCCCATCAACTTCCTCCAGCAGGTTAAGGGGCAGACTGATCATTACCCGCTTTAGATTACGCAAAGATAGCACCTCCAACCAGGGGATCCAGTTCTATTATATATTTATTATATACAGTAAACAATAAAATTGTCAATATTATCAGGCAGTGAGTCATATAGCCTATCTGCTGACTATTTTCCACATCAAATGTCCAAATTATTCAAAAATATGTAGGGGAAAAAACAAAAAAGAAAGAAAAAAGGCGATGAAAATCGCCTCTTGGTATACATCCCTTATTGGGTATTGGTATTACTCTTCCATCTCACTGAGAGAGATAAACCCTTCTTCGGCCAGCTCAAGATTGATAGGCCCCATCTTCCTGTAACCTTCTTTCATTCTCTCAATTAATTGTCTTTTTCGTTCTTCTTTGCCACTTTTCTCTCTGGAACTGGATGAATTGTCGGCCATATTAGTTTCACCATCCTAAAAAAAGAGAATTATCGAGGCCTTTTTATCTTTTCTTTTACTTCGACAAAGAAGAATAAAATCCTGCCTGGAAAAAAATAATCCTGCCCGGTAATATATACCATGCTAAAGGTGGTAGTAATAGCCCTCCTGCTGTATATATTCCACCAGTGAAGAGTAAAGAGGGTGGGCAGAGATAGTCTCAGCATCACCAACAACAATTAGTTTCTTCCTGGCTCTGGTAAGAGCCACATTCAAACGACGCAGATCCTTCAAAAACCCGATTAGCTGCCGTTCATTGCTGCGCACCAGAGAGATAACCACCAGCTCCTTCTCCCGGCCCTGAAAACCATCTACAGTATCAACCTCCAGCCCTTTATCACTAAGCCCCTTTCTAATCAGGGTAGCCTGATCCTTATAGGGAGAAATTACAGCTATCTCACTGGGTTTAAGCCCTCCCTGTAGAAAGCTATTGACAATCTCCACCACCAGATCAGCTTCAATGGGATTCTCCAGGGAGCTAGAATCACCTCTGGAGAATTCGGGAGCCTTCATACCGGCTGTATCGAAAAATATTACCGGGCTCTCCTCTTTAACTGCAAGGGAGCCTGGCGATTTCCCTCGGGCCAGAGAGATATCAAGATCCTGCAGGGTATGACGGGCTACCTCAGGAGCACTCTTCAGCCTTCCCTGATAGAAGTGTTGGTTGGAAAAATTCATGATCTTATCATGCATCCGATACTGTTCTGTAAGCATACTGGAGGAGCTGGCACCAATTAGCTTCATCAATCGTTCAAAGAGAGAGATCTCAAGCCCCTCTTTGGCAGCTCTGTAATTTAAGACTGTAGGTGGTAACTGACAGTGATCACCAGCCATTACCACTTTATCGGCCTTAATTAAGGGAATTAAAGCCGAGGGCTCAGTGGCCTGGGTGGCCTCATCTAAGACCAGCATCTGAAAGCTGTATCCGGAGAGCAACTCTGATCCACTGGTGGAGTTGGTGGTACAGATTACCTCTGCCTCCTGTAAAAGATCCCTGATAGCCCTCTCCTCTAAAGCCTCAATACGCTGAAAGTATTCATCGATTTCTTCCTGCAGGGAAAGCCACTCGGCCATCTCCCTGATTTTATGAGCGGGAACACCCCTTGTTCCCCTGTTTTCCCTTGCCAGTTTCTGAATCTCCTCACCACTCATTCCCCGGCGCCAGCGGCCGCTGGGATGAGTATACTCTTCCTGCTGATCAAGAAGACGATAGGCCTTCTCCCGTAGCTGAGAGGCCTCTTGATATTCATCCTTCTCCTGTACCAGATAATCAAGGGTGTGCTGCCTGAGCAGAGGAGTAACTCGAACCGGATGTCCCACCCTGACCACCCTGACGCCCCTCTCCACCAGTCCCTCCACCAGGTTATCAGTGGCGGTATTGGAGCAGGCGGTGGCCAGGACAGAAAGACCCTCTTTAACCCCCTGCCTGATTACTTCCAACAGAGTAACAGTCTTGCCTGTTCCCGGAGGTCCGTGAACCAGAAAGAAGTCCTCAGCCTCTAAGGCCCGATGGACAGCCCTTTTCTGTGAAGGGTTAAGACGGGTATCATAGTAATCAGGTTCAGATCGCTCTTGAAATGAAGGTTCTCTCATGCCCAGCATAACATCTCTAAGCTCTGCCCTCTCCCCTTCTATTTCACGCAGCTGATCAAGGGCTTCAAACATCCGTTGATAGGTAATATCATTGATATAGAGATCAAGCCTCAGCGGTTTCTGCTTCAAAAACTCTTTTGAAGGTTTGCTGTCAAAGATCAGACTAATGGAATACTCGGTCATCTCAGCCACTGTACCGGTAGGATTCTTGGAGGAAAGGGGGTTGCCAGAACTTATAATTAACAGATCCCCAACCTTCAGCTGGTGGTCGGGCAGCTTTAGACCAGCTTTAAGCTTCATAAACTTAACCAGATGTCTGCCTCCCAGTGATTCCCCCTGATAGCGAGCCTTCATCCTTAAAAGAGCCCGTCCCCTCTTTTCCCGTTCCAGGCCGGTTAGATTCTTGATCTCCTGTTCATGACGCTCCATCTCTTCCTCACGTTCCAGCTGAACCAGCCCTTTAAAGCCGGTCACATACTCCTGTAATTCCTCCAGTCCCTCCTCCCGGGTAACCATGACCTCTACTCCGGCTATGGAGTTTTTGTTCATAACCTTAAGCACATGTTCATATACACTCTCTGCAATCTCCACCACGGCCTTCTGACCCCAAAACTCAATCTTACCAATCTGATCACCATCTATCCTTGCTTCATTGGTAAAGGCACCGACAATATCTCCCGGACCTGCATCCCTGGGTAAACCAGTCACAATAACTTTTTTCAATGCATCAGCACCTGCCTCCCGAACAACATAAAGGACTATATGATATCAATTCATCTGTCAGAAACAAAACTTAAGATCCCAGTGTTTCAGCAGCACGAAAGGAGCTGCGTACAAAGGGACCTGAGAAGACATGCATAAAGCCCATCTCTTCTCCCTGCCGACGGTACTCTTCAAAGATATGGGGCTCGATATATTCTGTTACCTCAAGATGCTGGCTTGATGGCTGGAGGTACTGCCCAATTGTCAAAAGATCACATCCCACAGCCCTCAAATCCCTCATCACAGCCAGAATTTCATTCTGATCTTCACCCAGCCCCACCATCAAACCGGATTTAGTATAGATCTCCTGATCAAGTTCTCCCACCAGCTCTAAGAGCTGCAGTGACTGCTGGTAGTCGGCCTCAGGACGGACAGCTGGATACAGCCGGGGCACTGTTTCCAGGTTGTGGTTATATACATCGGGCCTGGCTGCCACCACTGTATTAATGGCCTCCTTCTGTCCCTGAAAGTCAGGGGTTAAAACCTCCACCCTAACCCCCGAGATGTGGTCCTTAATGGCCCTGATGGTACGGGCAAAATGACCGGCCCCACCATCATCAAGGTCATCCCTGGTTACCGAAGTCAGTACCACATACTCCAGTCCCAGCTCCTCAGCTGCAGAGGCAATTCGCTCCGGTTCTCCTGAATCTGGAGGCTTGATTTCGCCCCCCTCTACAGCACAGAAACGGCAGTTTCTGGTACAGATATCCCCCAACAGCATAAAGGTAGCCGTATCCTGGGCAAAACATTCCAGCTGATTGGGGCACTTGGCGCTCTGGCAGACAGTATTTAAACCATGGCGCTTGAGAATCCCCTTGGTCTTAACTGAATAATAATTGGAGGGAACCTTCTTTCTGAGCCAGGGGGGAAACCTTCTGCCCACTTAAATCATCCTTTCTCCTCAATATATATTCTTGGTACCCTTTTGCCAATCCTGGTTACAACCTCGTAGTTGATCGTCTTCAGCCAGCCAGCCATCTCTGCAGCACTGATCTCATCATCTCCCTGCTGGCCGATAAGAAGAGCCTCACTTCCGATCTCTACTCCACTAATATCAGTAACATCAATCATGATCTGATCCATGCAGACCCTGCCGATAACAGGTGCCCGCAAACCATTAACCAGCACCTCTCCCCGGGTGGAGAGCAGGCGGTCATAGCCATCGGCATAACCCAGGGGCAGAGTAGCCACCCTGGTTCTTTTCTCCGTTAAATAGGTGCACCCATAGCTGATGGGAGTCCCCGCCTCAACCCATTTGAGATGAACAACCTCTGTCCTCCATCTCAGAGCAGGTTTTAAGTCCAGCTGCTGGCAGACCTGGTCTGAGGGCCAGAGCCCATAGAGTATCAGTCCCGGTCTAACCATCTGGAGCTGGTAATCAGTCAGGTCCAGAATGGTAGCACTGTTGGCAGCATGGAGCAGAGAGGGGGGTTTAAGTCCCGCCGCCTTAAAAAGAGCCAGAGAGGCCTGAAATTTCTTCCACTGCTTGTGAGTAAAGGCTTTATCCCCCTCATCAGCAGCAGCAAAGTGAGTCATTACACCCTCCAGCTTTAGATGAGGAAGGGTTTTAAGTTCCTGTAATAGCCCGGGTAAATTCTCCCTTAGGCAGCCAATACGCCCCATCCCGGTATCAAGTTTGAGGTGAACCCTAATTTCCCGCTCTCTCTTTTTGGCCTCAGAAGAGAGCAGTACCGCCTCATCCAGCCTGGAAATAGTTGGGATCAGATTGTAGTCAAAGAGGGCCGACAGCTCCTCCTTCAGGGTCAGGCCCAGAATCTGGATGGGAGAGGCAATCCCCGCCTGACGCAGCTCCACTCCTTCATCAACAATGGCCACAGCCAGCCTCTCAGCTCCTTCAGACTCCAGAGCACGGGCTACAGGAAGTACCCCATGCCCGTAGGCATCAGCCTTCACCACCGCCATGATTTTTGTGCCCGGATGTAAATGGTTCCTGATCTCCCGGTAGTTATGAAGAATCTTGCTTATATTTACCTCAGCCCTGGTGGGCCTTTGGGACTGCACATTAAACTCTCCTCTCAGTCATTGGCCAGGGCTCTGATCAGATCAGCCCTGGTAACAATACCAACCAGTTTGTTATTTTTAACTACTGGCAGACGGTTAACCTTATTCTCTACCATAATCTCTGCCACCTCTTCCAGCTCCTTCTCTTCGGAAACAGTGATGGGATCACTGCTCATTACATCCTCAACCTTTAGAGCCAGGGTCTTTCTGAGTTTCTCGTTAAACTTTGAAACATTCTCCAGATGGATAATACCGCCCAGAATATTTATAAACTGTGGATAGGAGAGGGGTTTCTTCTGAAAGAGAAGATCATATTCACTGACTACTCCCACCAGCTGCCCCTCTTCATCCATCACGGGTAAGCCGCTGAAAGAATGCTGACCAAGGACCTCAACTGCCTCCTTCAAAGGGGCATCCTGATTAATAGTAACCACATCTGTCACCATGATCTCCCGTACCTTAATGGATATCACCCTCTTCACCAGTTTTTTGTATGGCCTCCGGTAGAAAGGAGATTAGATCCCCGGCAACCAGTGAGGCCTCTCCCAGTTCCTTACTTCCCAGATCGCCTGCTAATCCATGCAGGAAGACTGCTGCCGCTGCTGCCTCCAGGGGAGGAAGTGCCTGTCCCAAGAGGGCCGCCATAATTCCGGTCAGCACATCACCACTGCCCGCTGTTGCCATCCCCGGGTTACCGGTGGTATTAATCATGGTCCTGCCCTCCGGGGAGGAGACAATGGTTGGAACACCCTTCAGCACCACTGTAACCCCATAATCTCGAGCAGTACTCTCAGCAAACTCCAGCCTTCTCTGCTGGATCTCATTGATCTCTACCCCCAGCAAACGGGATAGCTCTCCCGGATGGGGAGTGATAATAGTGGGAGCCTCCCTTTCTTTAAGCACCTGGGGTTCCAGCAGATTGATGCCATCAGCATCCAGCAGCAATGGTTTATCTATCTCCAGCAGGGCCCTGCTAACCAGTCGGGCCGTTGAAGCCTGAACCCCCAGTCCAGGGCCCAGGGCCACCATATTGGCTTTGGGCATCAAATCTGATAACCCTTCAAGGGCCTCTGCAGCCAGATAACCCTCCGGCTCCTCGGGCAGGGGCCTGGTCATGGTCTCAGTCAGCTTGGCCTCCAGTGGCCCGTTGAGACTGGCCGGCAAACCCAGTGTTAACAACCCACAGCCTGCACGCAGGGCAGCCCTTGCTGCCAGGGCTGCTGCCCCGGTCATACCGATGGAACCGGCCAGCAGCAGCAGATAACCGTAATCACCCTTATGGCTGTCCCTGGGACGCTTAAAGAGTAACCCTCCTGCCCACTCAGGGGTAATTAAAGCACGCTGTAATTTAGCCTCCTGCCTAACCCTTTCCGGAATGCCGATATCAACCACTGCCAGCTCCCCCACATACCGGGGACCGGGATGAAGATACTGACCCAGTTTGGGCAGGCCAAAGGTAACAGTCATGGTGGCTCTGACAGCAGCTCCCAGGGGATGACCGGTATCGGCATTGAGACCTGAGGGGATATCGATACTGATCACCGGTAACCGTTCCTGATCCTCCAGCAGTGATATGGTCTCCCCAATCAACCCCCGCACCTGACCACTGAGACCGGTTCCCAGCAGGGAATCAACCACCAGACCGCAGGAGTTTAAATGGCCCTTAACCTCCTCAATAGACTCCACTTCCTCCAGTGGGATTTCCAGCTGACGACAGATCTTCATATTTGTCTCCGGTTCACCCTGCAGATCCTTAATAGCACCAAAGAGCAGGAGCTTAACCCGGTATCCCGCCTCATAAAGCAGACGGGCAATAACCATACCATCACCACCATTATTGCCCTTGCCAGCCAGGATCAAGATCTCTTGATGGGGGTTAAAATTTCTCTTCACCAGGAAGGAGGATATTAGCTCAAAGGCCCCCAACCCGGCCCTTTCCATCAATACCAGACCTGGTATCCCAATCTCCTGGATAGTCCTCCTGTCCAGTTCCTGCATCTTCTTAGCACTGACAATCTCCATCCTGATCCTCCTTCTGGGACTGGCCCAGAGCAAGTACCTGGGCCACCGCATAATCCCGGGAATGAGAAAGGCTTAATAAGAAATCACTGATCCCCAGCTGCAGCTGCCTGCTCCGGGCTCTTTCCCTTAGCAGCAGCCGGGGCCTGCCACTCTCCTCCACTAAGACCTCCAGCTCCTGAAAACCAAAACCGGAGAAACCGGTACCCATGGCCTTAACACAGGCCTCCTTGGCGGCAAAGCGTGCAGCCAGATGGGGAGCAGGGTCCCCTTTGCTCAGGCAGTACTCCCTCTCCCCTGTGGTAAAGATCCGCTGCAGAAAGGAAGCGCCAAAACGCTTCAGGCTTTTCTCTATTCTATCAATTTCGATGATATCAACACCGATTCCTGTAATCACTTTCAATATCCTTCCTATTCGACGGTCACACTCTTGGCCAGGTTTCTGGGTTTATCGATATTACAGCCCCGCTTAAGAGCAGTATAATAGGCCAGAAGCTGCAGGGGCAAAGCCAGCAGCATGGGTGCCAGCTCCCCGGCAAGAGCAGGCAGTACCAGCAGATGATCGGTTAGCTCCTCCAGACTATCATCTTCAAAGGTTGTGAAAAGAATTATCGGAGCCCGGCGGGCAGAGACCTCCTTAATATTGCTGATCATCTTCTCCTTAACCCCGGGTTGAGTGCAGAGGGCAATCACCGGTGTCCTCTCCTCTACCAGTGCCAGAGTGCCGTGTTTAAGCTCACCGGCAGCATAGGCTTCAGCATGGAGATAAGAGATCTCCTTCAGCTTCAAAGCCCCCTCCAGGGCCACAGCATAATCCAGCTGACGACCAATAAAGAAAATACTGGGAGCCTCCTGCAGTAGTGGTATCAGTTCCATGATTTTCTCCGGCAACCACTGGAGCAGTTCTTCAGCCATCCCGGGCACTTTTCTCAAAGAGGAGGCCAGTCTTTGATACCTGTCCTCATCTATCTGCTTCCAGTTCCTGGCCCAGCCAAGGGCTAGAAGGGAGAAGGCCATTACCATTCCCAGGTAGGCCTTGGTTGAAGCCACAGCTATCTCCGGACCTACCCGCAGATAGAGCACCTCTTCAACCTCCCTGGCAATAGTGCTTCCAATCACATTGACCAGACCCAGGGTCCTGGCTCCTTCCTCTTTGGCCCGGCGCAGAGCAGCAATGGTATCGGCCGTCTCACCGGACTGACTGACACAGATCAAGAGTGTCCTTCGATCAAGGTGCATTTTACTGTAACGGAATTCAGAGGAGATCTGAACCTCCACCGGCAGACCCACCAGCTCCTCCAGCATCTTTTTGCCCACCAGTCCGGAGTAATAGGCGGTACCACAGGCCAGGATCACCACCCTTTCTATATCCCTCAGCAGAGAGGATAGCTTAGGGGAGAGATCTTCCCCCTCTCCCCAGAGACCGGCTATGGTTCTTTTCAAAGCCTCTGGCTGTTCATTGATCTCCTTGAGCATAAAATGGTCATAGCCATCCTTACAGGCCATCTCCTGGTCCCAGTCAACTTTAAAACTGCTGCGGGAGATCCTTTCTCCCGCCAGTTCTCTAATCTCAATTCCATCCTCACTAAGCAGAGCCAGTTCACCATCTTCCATCAGATAAAAATCCCTGGTATAGGGCAAAAGAGCAGGAATATCAGAAGAAAGATAGCTTCCATCCTCCCCCTTACCCAGAACCAGCGGGCAGTCCTGCCTGACAGCCAGCAGCAGACTGGGATCTTCCCGGGAGAGCAGAGCAAAGGCAAAGGAACCCTCCAGCTCTTCTGTAGTCCGGGTTACTGCCTCCAGCAGATCGCCCCGGTAATACTCCTCCATCAGGTGAGGAATAACCTCAGTATCAGTGCCTGACCTAAAGGAATGGCCACGCTTCGTAAGTCCCTGCTTGAGGGTAAGATAGTTCTCAATAATACCGTTATGAACCACCATAAAGCGCCGGTGGCAGTCATAATGGGGATGAGAGTTGCTATGGGAAGGCTCTCCATGGGTGGCCCATCTGGTATGTCCGATACCCAGCTGGCCCTGAGGAGTGGAACTCTCCAGCTGCTCACTTAAAACCTCCAGGCTTCCCCTGCACTTGGTTAATTCAAAACCCTTACCATTCATAACAGCAATACCTGCCGAATCATAACCCCTGTATTCCAATCTTTTCAGGCTTTCGATCAGAATAGGAGCTGCCTCTTCAGTACCCACATAACCAATTATTCCACACATCTATAGTATATACCCTGTCAGCTGATAATAACAGGAAATGACAGGGTATAATTCACCACCTGCCCTTCCTTTTCTTTTTCTTTATCATGGAATCCATTTCTTTTTCCCTCTGGCCCCGGAATCACTTCCGGGTTTTAAGGAAAAAGTTTAAAGACCGATGGAAACGGTCTAGGGGCATCCGCCGAATACTTCGATTAACCCCTACCTCGTCAACTTGGGTCATCTCTTCGCCTCCCCCAAGTCCGGGCGCTGTAATTATCCCAGCTGGCCTTCAATTACCCCTACCAGCCCTGAGGCAATCTCTTCGATCTCATCAGCATCAGGACCCTCTACCATCACACGAATTACAGGCTCTGTGCCTGAGGCCCTGACATGTATACGTCCTCTTCCGGCAAGCCTTTTTTCACCAGCTTCTATCTGGGACTGAATGGCCTCTACCTCCTCCCAGTCCTTATCACTGACGGAAGCATTCTTTAACACCTGTGGATACTTCCTTAGTATCCCGGAGAGAGAAGATAATGATTCCTCTTTCTTCTGCATCACCTCCATCACCTTGAGGGCAGTTAAAAGCCCATCACCGGTGGTATTATGGTTTAAGAAAATAATATGGCCTGACTGTTCTCCACCAAGCACATAGCCCTTCTCCAGCATCATCTCCAGTACATAGCGGTCTCCATTCTGAGCCAGCTCCAGTTTAACACCCCCTTGTTCCAGGGCTTTTTGTAGTCCCAGGTTGCTGTAGGCGGTAGCCACCACCCGCTGGCCTGATAACTCTCCCCTTTCCTGTAGATAAGAGCCGCAGATGGCCATTACATAATCACCATCACGCTCCTCTCCCCTTTCATCAATAAGGATCACCCGGTCAGCATCACCATCATGAGCAATACCAAGGTCAGCACCTGTAGCCTTTACCAGTTTCTTCACCATACCGGTATCCGTGGAACCACACTCCACATTGATCCGGGAACCATCA
Source organism: uncultured Clostridia bacterium (assembly GCA_964641385.1). Classification (GTDB taxonomy): domain Bacteria; phylum Bacillota; class Halanaerobiia; order CAZXKH01; family CAZXKH01; genus CAZXKH01. Next base: position 18,281 of record CAZXKH010000001.1, read on the forward strand.
GGAGTATCATTGATGGCAATAACACTGGCTCCCAGCTGCCGGTAAACAAAGGGTGCAGCCTGAAAGGCAGCCCCACAGGCACAGTCAACCACCACTTTTAGTCCTGAGAGATCACAGTCAATGCTCTCTGCCAGCATCTGAGCATAGCGCTCCAGGGCATCCTCCTGTAAAAAGAACCTTCCCACGTGATCCCCCATTGGACGGGGCAGATCAGAGGATTGAATCAGCTGCTCAATCTCCTGCTCCTGATCATCAGAGAGCTTGTAGCCACTGCCAGAGAAAAACTTAATCCCATTATCCTCAATGGGATTATGAGAGGCTGAGAGCATCACTCCACCACAGTACTCCTGCTTTTGACTGAGCAGTGCCACTGCCGGGGTGGGTATAATACCGACACTAACAACATCAACTCCCACTGAATTAATACCTGCCATCAGGGCCCCGGAGAGCATATCACCGGAGAGCCTGGTATCCCTACCCAGCACCATGGCGGCACCAGCCCTTCCTGCTGATAGAAACCGGGCCCCGGCCCGGCCCAGATTAAAAGCCAGTTCAGGGGTCACTTCCTTATTGGCAACTCCTCTAACACCATCAGTCCCAAACAATCCACCCATTTTTTTCAACAGCTCCTTCCTCCACTTTACTATACATAATAAATTCAAGAAAAAGCTAACAACTCCTGCAAAGTAAGATCTGAAGATTGGATATGAAAAATATGGTAATTTACCCTTGACAGGCAGCTCCTCTGGGCATACAATAAGAGGGGAAAGGAGTACTGTAATGAGCATCGAACCGGTAGTCTTTAAAAAGGGTGAACTGAGACAGGCAGCAGCACTGCAGCTCTGCTGGTTTATGATCAATGGATTGATCATCTTAAGCCAGCAGTTTACCTTCCCGGACAGGGAGATCACGGATTTTCTGCATTTTCTTTATTTTTTAAGCGGAAGGCTGTTGTTGGTACCCCTGATTCTATATCTGGGTACCATTCAGGGACAGCGAAGCTTTGCCGACCTGGGATTAACCCTGAAGAACTTTGGTCAAAATATAAAGCTGGCCCTTAAACTCTCATTACCGCTACTGGTCATGGTGATGTTATTTATCAACCTGCCCTATAGCCTGGAGCTGCTCGAGGGAGAGGCCCTAAACCCCCTCTTTACCCTTTCTACACCGGGCTCACTGACCAGAAGCCTGCTCTATCTGCTGCCGGTGACCATGATTACCCTGCTCCCTGCCCTGGCAGATGAGCTCCTCTTTAGAGGTTTCTTGCTACCACTATTTTTAAGCCGCTTTGGGGTCTATTTCGGCATTATTTTAAATGCCCTGTATTATGCCTTTATTTTCTTTGAATTTCAACGAGAGATCCTCATCATCAACCTCTGTGTGGGCTTAATCTGTGCCCATCTCTTCTATCGCACCGGCTCCATTATTACCTCTACTCTCTTTCAGGCCCTCTACCACGCCATCTTCATCCTCTATCTCTTCGGTTTCCACTACTGGTGATCAAAGACCGGAGATATTAACCTGAAAACCACAGGCGGGACAGAGGCCTTCCTCAAGCATGATAGTAATGCTAGGAGAGCGTTCAATCAACGGCTGACCACACTCAGGACAGCTGCTGCGACGGTGTTCAGCCCCCCGTAAATTGCCCAGATAAACAAAGTCTAGTTTCTCCTCCGCTATCTTTTTGGCCCCAAGCATCCTCTTGACAGGAGTGGGAGCACGGCTGAATCTGTGGGCAGGATAATAACGACTTAAATGAAGTGGTAGTGAGGGATGGAGTTCAGCCAGCCAGGAGGTTAGGGTCCTGAGCTCTTGCTCACTGTCGTTTAACCCTGGAATCAAAAGAGAGGTTACCTCAAGATGGGCTTCGCTCTCTGCCAAAAGCTGAAGATTATTCAGCACTGGTCTCAGCTCCCCACCACAGTAATCCCGGTAAAAATCATTTTCTATTGATTTAAGATCAAGGTTGAAGGCATCAATCAGGGGCAGAAGTTCCTGCAGTGGTTTCCGGTTGAGATAGCCATTGGTAACCATTACATTCTTCAGCCCGCTCCGGTGTGCCAGCCTGGCTGTCTCTTTCACATATTCATAAAAGACTGAGGGTTCAGAATAGGTATAGGCAATTCCTAAAGAGTTACGCCTTCTGGCCAGAGCTACCAGCTCCTCTGGTAAAAGGTAATTGGAAGTCTTTGCCTGCCCCCGGGATAAGCGCCAGTTCTGACAGAAACCACAGTCCAGATTGCAGCCGGCCATCCCCACCGAAAGGATCTCCCGGCCCGGATAAAAGTGATAGAGGGGTTTCTTTTCAATGGGGTCCATGGCCAAAGCATGGACCTGACCAAAGGTACTCTCCAGAAGCCTCTTTTCCTGTCTCAGACGCACCCCACAGCGACCAGTCTCTCCCTCATCTATCCGGCAGTAATGAGGACAGAGCTGACACTGAAGAGTATCCTCCAGCACCCGATAATAGGTAGCCTCCTTCATCCCGATCACCCCTCTTTAGTAAAGTTTTTTACCCGTGGAGGTAATGGTCAGTTTGCCGTGCTTTACACCCCTCACACTGATCAGCCTGTCAGCAACCCTTTTCACCTCTGCTGCTTTCCCCCTGACTACAATAGTCTCCAGGCAGTTATCCTCATCCAGATGGACATGCATGGTGGAGAGAAAAAGATGGTGCTGATCATGCTGCAGACGGTTTAAAACTTTTGTCAGACCGCCCACATGGTGGTCATAAATAAGAGTAATAGTCCCGGCCACTTCCTCCTCCTCCAGCTGCCAGTCCTGATTAACCAGGTAATCCCGGATCAGATCCCGAATGGCCTCGGAGCGGTTGGAGTAACCCTTACCCTCAATCAGCCGATCAAACCTTTCCAAAAGCTCCTGCTGCATAGAAATGCCAAACCTCACCGTCTCGCCCATGCTGGATCCTCCTTATTCCCGGTATCTTTCCACCCTAAAGCACCTGATCTGAACCTGGTCCTGAGGAGAGAGGCCGGCCTTTCTTTTGGCCACTGTCAGCTGTTCTTCTACAGTATTAATACCTTCCAGATCGGGCAGTAAGAGTCCCTTTCTGGAACCCCTTTGCACCAGCACCCCATACTTTTGGGGATCAAGCTCCTCTGCCTCTGTAACCGATTCCATATCACCTATCAGGTCTACAGAAAAACTGAGCTCATTCAATTCATCGGCCTCTACAGGTGGAAAACGGGGATCTCTAAAGGCGGCACTGATGGCATTGGTGATGATCTCTTCAGCCAGGTTCTCCTTTGTAGGCTCAAAGGTTCCCACACAGCCGCGCAGCTTTCCCTTCTTTTTGATCGAGACAAAGACACCCCTTCTTTCCTGTAGAGGGCCTTCAGGCTCACAGTCAGGCACTTCTCCCTCTAAAGCAAAGCTTTCCACTGTCCGACGCGCCAGAGAGAGACAGAGCTCACCTCTTTCATCCCGCTTTTTAAAACCGGCCACTGCATAGCCAACCCCAAAGGGTCCCTGGTAGGAAAAGACACGGCCTCTTAGAGCCTCCTGCTCAACTCCACCCAGCATAACCATCAGTGGACGCAGGCCACACTCTCCAGCCCTCTTAATCAGGTTCTGATCGAGATCAAGTAGAGCCCGGTAATCACTCTCTCCCAGAACCTCTACTACCCTTTGATCAAAGCGGCTACCCTCAGGATTATATCCGGCAGGAGCCTCAGGGGTCAAACGGTGTGAGAGGTCACCACTGGCCATCAGGGCCAGTTTAACCCCTTCCCTCTCGCTGAGCATTGCTATCCTTTTGCCAAAGCTAAAGAGTTTCTCATATTCCATCAGACCCATAGATAAGAGCACCAGTGGCAGCTTAAGACCAGCCTGCTGCAGAAAATATAAGGGAACCAGAGCCCCATGGTCCAGAGTAAACTGGGGATCTCCCTCCCTTAATACCCGCAGATAATCATCACCACAGCTGTCGATCAGCTGCTGGATGAAATCAACTGCCAGAGGATACTCAATCTTCAATTGTGGAAAGCCAAACTGGACCAGAGAACCCTCAATCCTCTGACCCTGAAAGAGAGTCAACCGACTGGAGTTAACAGGCCCATGGGGTGTTACCAGAACCAGCAGCTCTGGTTCTACCTCCTCCAGCTCAGATACCAGATTATTTTCCAGTGCACTGATGGTCTCCCTAACCTCGTCTCTTCTCTGGCCTCCAATCTCGGGTAAAAGTATAGGGGCATGTGGGACCAGAGCACCATAAAGAATAGACATTGTACAGCCTCCCTTCTGATAAATACAATTCTGGATAGAAAAAAGGAAGCACCATGCCTCCTTTTTCCTGACAGAAAAACCTATCTTTTGGAGAACTGAGATTTTTTCCTGGCCTTCTTCTTGCCGTATTTCTTTCGCTCCTTCATCCTGGGATCCCTGGTCAGATATCCGGCTTTTTTAAGTGGTAAACGAAACTCCTCATCAACCTCCAGTAAAGCACGGGCAATACCATGGCGAATGGCCCCTGCCTGACCGCTCTGTCCACCACCGCTGGCATTAACCCTGACATCAAAGGTGCCCTCGGTATCGGTGGCTTCAAAGGGTGCCCAGAGCATTTTTAAAAGCACCTTGCGATTAAAGTATTCCTCAGCCGGACGGTCATTAACGAACATCCTGCCACTTCCTGTTTCCAGGGTCACCCTGGCTTTGGCATTCTTGCGCCGACCAGTACCCTGATATACAACAGCCTCTTCTTGCAAGCTTAAAACCCCCTTCCTGTTTTACAGGTCCAGAGTCTGTGGACTCTGAGCCTGATGAGGATGCTCAGCATCAGCATAGATCTTCAGTTTCTTCAACATTCTCTTTCCCAGCCTGTTTTTGGGTAACATTCCCCGTACTGCCTTCTGGATCACAAACTCGGGCTTCTTTTCCAGCAGCCGGTGGTATGGAATCTCTTTAATTCCGCCGGGATAACCAGTATGGTAGTAATATTTCTTCTGATCAACCTTATTACCGGTCAGTTCAACCTGACGGGCATTGATCACCACCACATAATCACCGCAGTCCAGATGAGGAGTAAAAATGGGTTTATGTTTACCCCTTAAAATATGGGCTATTTCGCTGGCCAGCCTGCCCAGCCTCTTGCCGGCAGCATCAACCAGGTGCCAGTCCCTATTAATCTCCTCTTCCTTTGGTACTCGGGTCTCATTCATGCCTCTTGACCCCCCCTTTGTTCTACTGCTTTCATTTTATTACACCTCTCTTTAAGATATCAACTTAAATCAACTCTGACCAGAAACAATCCCTCTGGTCTCACTGTGGGGCCCGCCCTGTTTCTATCTCTGGCCCTCAGTATTGCACCCAGCTCAGAGGGTGAAATACGTTCCCGGCCAACTTCAATCAGAGTACCGGTAATAATTCTAACCATCTGATAAAGAAAACGATCCCCGTAAAACTTTAATGTAATCAGCTCTCCCTCTGCTTCCACCTCAATTAGACTCAATCTACAGACTGGATTTCGGTCCCGGGAGGAAGAGACGGCAAAGGAAGAGAAATCTCTTCTTCCTACAAGCTCCTTCGCGGCCCTCTGCATCTTTTCCAGCTGCAGAGGATACCTGAGGTGTAGAGCATAGCGAGCCTCAAAGGCAGAGGGATACTCGCTGTTTAGTATCCGGTAAAGGTACAGTTTGCCACAGGCATCAAAACGGGCCTGAAAGGAGTGATCAACCTCCCGGGCCTCAGTTATTACCAGATCAGAGGGGAGCATGCTGTTTAAAGCCCGAGGAATATTGGCCGTGGGGATGCTGGAGGCAAGATGAAAGCTAATCACCTGTCCCCGGGCATGAACCCCGGCATCCGTTCTGCTGGCAGCAGAAAGGTTGATCTCATGCCCGGCCAGGAGTCTGAGCCGGTCTAAAAGCACACCTTCCACCGTCCGAACTCCAGGCCCCTGACGCTGAAAACCACTGAAATCTGTTCCCTCATATTCCACCTGACAGCAGATATTTCTTGACTGCAAGTTCATTACCCCTCAGATTATAATGGCCAGCACCACAAAGACTAAAGACAGAAGAAAAGCCAGATAATCCTGACCTTTAAACTTCAGCTCCTTCATCCTGGTCCTGCCCTCTCCCCCCTGATAGGCCCTTGCTTCCATGGCCAGTGAAAGCTCCTCAGCCCGGCGAAAAGCACTGACAAAGAGGGGTACCAGCAAGGGAATAAAGGCCCGGGCCCGTTTCAGCAGGTTTCCACTCTCAAAATCTGCTCCTCTGGCCTTCTGGGCCTTCATAATCTTCTCAGCCTCCTCCAGCAGAGTAGGGATAAACCTGAGAGCGATAGTCATCATCATCGCCAGCTCATGGGCTGGAACCCTAATCCGCTTTAGAGGACCCAGCAAATACTCCACTCCATCTGTCAGCTGCAGTGGGGAAGTAGTCAGGGTCAGCAGGGTGGTAAATAGAATCAGAAAGAGTATTCTACCTGAGAGGAAGAGTCCCTGTCTCAGCCCTCCCTCATAAATGACCAGCGGCCCGGCCTGCCAGAGAATCCTGCCACCTGGAGTAAGCAGCAGATGAGCCAGAAAGGTAAAGGCAATTATAAAGAGCAGTGGCCTGACACCCTGCCAGAGATACCCTGGTTGCAGCTGTGATAAATAAATTATTACCACCAGCAGCAGAGCCAAGAGCAGATACCCCTTCCAGTTGTTAACCATAAAGAGACCAATGATCAGCAGGAGAGTGATCAGGATCTTGCCCCTGGAATCCAGACCATGGATCAAGGAATCTCTTTTTATATATCGACCGATGGTAATCTCACTCAGCATTTGTCCCTGCTCCTAATGCCCTGAAGGAGAGCCATTATTTCCTGTCTGGCCTCCTCTACAGTCAGAATCTCCTCTGAGACTGAAAGTCCTCTGTTGGCCAGCCGGTGAAATAGATCGGTCAGTGGCGGGATATCCAGATCAAGCTCCCGCAGGTATTCAACCTCCCTGAAAACACTCCGGGGGCTGCCATCCAGCACCAGCTGCCCTTCCTCTAAAACCAGCAGCCGTTCCGCCAGAGTACCCACCTCTTCCATACGATGTGAAACCAGCAGGACCAGCAGATCCCGCTCACGCTGTAACTCAATAATCTGGTTTAAAATGTGCTCCCTGCCAGCAGGATCCAGTCCGGCAGTGGGTTCGTCAAGGATCAGTACCTCCGGCTGCATGGCCAGTACACCGGCGATGGCCACCCGACGCTGCTGGCCTCCACTCAATTCAAAGGGAGAGCGCTGTAAAAGAGCAATCTCCAGTTCTACAGCCTCCAGTGCCTGGTGTACCCTGGCCTCCACCTCTTTTTCCTCCAGACCAAGGTTGCGGGGTCCAAAGGCCAGATCCTGATAGACAGTCTCCTCAAAGAGCTGGTGTTCAGGATACTGAAAAACAAGCCCAATTCTCTTTCTCAGCTGCAACAGATCAGCACCCCGAGCCGTGATCTCCTCTCCATCAATAAAGATGGAACCGGAGGTGGGCTTTAAGAGACCATTCATGGTCTGAATCAGGGTGGATTTACCGGAACCGGTACGCCCGATCAGACCAACCACTCCACTGCCCTGCAGAGTAAGGTTAATTCCCTTCAGGGCCTTTACCTCCCGGGGATCGCCCTTTAAATAAATATGGGTTACATTCTCTAAAACAATGCGCATAGGGCCTTTACCAGCTCCTCTGTCTCTGTAATATGAGGGGGAAGCTGAAGACCATCAGCCCGCAGTCGGTAAAGAAGTTCATTGATGGGCGGTGCTCTAAGGGAGTACTTCTCCAGCTCCTCTACCCGGCTGAAGAGCTCCCGGGGGCTCTCCTCCAGCACCTGCTGTCCCTGATGAAGCACCAGCACCCTTTCGGCCAGCAGTGCCTCTTCCATGAAATGGGAAATAAGGACAATCGTTAAACCTTCCTCCTGTAGTTCTTTCAGGGTAGCAAGGACCTCTCTTCGTCCGGCAGGATCAAGCATGGAAGTGGGTTCATCCAGAATCAAATAACGAGGACGCATGGCCAGTACACCGGCGATGGCCACCCGCTGCTTCTGGCCACCAGAAAGCCTGTGGGGAGCATGGTACCTGTAGTCCTCCATTTTAACCTGCCTGAGGCTCTCATCAACCCTATCTCTAATCTCTGCTGGTGGTAGACCAAGGTTCTCCGGACCAAAGGCGATATCCTCTTCCACCACCGGAGCCACCAGCTGGTTATCTGGGTTTTGAAAGACAATGCCCACCAGGCCTTTAAGTTCCTGCCATTGTTCTGAATTCCCGGCATCAATACCCTCCACCTGGATAGTACCACTGGTGGGGACAAGCAGAGTGGCCAGCAGTTTGGCCAGGGTGGACTTTCCCGAAGCATTGGGACCGATTACAGCCAGGAATTCACCCCTGCCCAGGGTCAGATCAAAGTCTTTGATGGCCTCAAGACCCTGAGAATAGGTATAGGATACCTCCCTGGCTATTAGCATCTATTTAACCCCCTACTCCACCAGTTCCAGTAAAGCCAGGGGAGCACCATCTCCCCGTCTCTGACCCAGCTTAAGGATACGAGTATAACCACCGGCACGCTCATAATAGCGTGGTCCCAGTTCCTCAAAGAGCCTGGTAACAGCCCGGCGGTCACGGATTGTTTTTCTTACCTGCCGTCGGGAGTGAGGACTGTCCTTTTTGGCCCGGGTAATAATCTTTTCCGCCATTCTCTGGGCCTCCTTGGCCCTGGGCAGAGTGGTCTCAATTCTTTCATTTTCAATTAAAGAGGTAACCAGATTGGCCAGCATGGCCTTCCGGTGATCGCTTCTGCGCTGCAACTTCCTCGGCATTGGATTAGCCTCCTTCACATCAATCTCTATTCCTCATCATTGGTCAGGGATAGATTGAGTTTCTCCAGCCTATTCTTAATCTCCTCCAGGGATTTCTTACCCAGGTTTCGAACCTTCATCAACTCTTCCTCGGTCTTATCAGTCAGCTCCTCCACAGTATTTATACCGGCCCTCTTTAAGCAGTTGGAGGAACGAACAGAGAGATCCATCTCTTCAATGGTGGTCTCCATGATCTTATCCTTTTCTTCTTCTTCCTTTTCCACCATAATCTCCACTTCATCAACCTTCTCAGTAAGACCGATAAAGAGAGAAAGGTGCTCATTCATAATCTTGGCAGCCAGGCTAACTGCCTCATCGGGAATTATACTGCCATCAGTCTCGACCTCAAAGACCAGGCGATCATAATCTGTAACCCGACCCACTCTGGTATCCATTACCTCATAGTTAACCCTTCGGATGGGAGTAAAACTGGCATCAACCGGTATCAAACCAATGACATGCTGCTCGGGCTTATTATCCTCAGAGGAACGATAACCGCGGCCCTTCTGTACACTGGCCTCCAGTCGGATCTCTGCGCCCTCATTGAGGGTGGCGATTTTCAGCTCGGGATTCAAGATTTCAATATCATCACTGTAGGTGAAATCCCCGGCCAGTGCCTCTCCCTCACCCTCTACTTCAAGGGTCAAAGAAACTTCTCCCTCGGAAAACTGTTTGATAATCATTGACTTCAGGTTGAGAATAATGTCCGTTAAATCCTCCACCACTCCCGGAATGGTAGAAAATTCATGTTCTACTCCCTCTATTTTTACTGCGGTAACCGCTGAACCAGGCAGTGAGGAAAGGAGTATTCTCCGCAGGGCATTACCCAGCGTGATCCCAAAACCCCTCTCCAGAGGGGTAATTACGTATCTCCCATAGGTTTCATGGCCATCTTCCTTCTCAATTTGAGGTTTTTCAATCTCAATCACTCTTAACCCTCCTTTTCTCTACCGATTCAGGCTTTAGCGGGAGTAATATTCAACGATAAGGCTTTCCTTAATTGGCAGGTCAATATCTTCCCTTTCGGGTTCACCCAGGACTCTACCTGTTAAGTTCTCAAAATCGGCCTCCAGCCAGGAGGGGAGACTCTGGTTCTCTGTGGTCTCAACAATCTCCTGCATCCGCTTCAGTTTCTTACTCTTTTCCTTAACTGCAATTCTGTCATCCTCCCGTACCAGATAGGAGGGGATATCATGCCTTCTGCCATTAAGAGTTATATGCCCATGTCGAACCAGCTGTCGGGCTTCTTTGCGTGAAGTGGCAAAACCCATTCTATAGACAACATTATCCAGCCGCCGTTCCAGAGTAGTCAGGAAGTTGTCTCCGGTAACACCGGGCTTTCTTTCAGCCATCTGCATATACTTACTGAACTGTTTTTCCATTAATCCATAGGCACGGCGAACCTTCTGCTTTTCCCTAAGCTGGATTCCATACTCTGAAGCCTTTCTCCTTCCCCGACCATGATCACCGGGGGGATAGGGCTTTCTTTCCAGGGCACACTTATCGCTGTAACAGCGCTCACCCTTTAAATAGAGCTTTTCTCCCTCTCTTCGACATTGCCTGCACACAGACTTTGTATATCGAGCCATTTGGTTTCACATGCACCTCCCTGTATAAGACCTATACTCTTCTCCTTTTTGGCGGCCGGCACCCATTGTGTGGAATGGGAGTAACATCCTTAATCAGACTGATCTCCAGTCCGGCAGCCTGCATGGACCTGATAGCAGATTCACGACCTGAACCAGGACCCTTGACATAGACCTCCACCTCGCGCAATCCGTGCTCCATACCTTCTCTGGCAGCCTGATCGGCAGCCATCTGTGCGGCATAGGGAGTCCCCTTCCGTGAACCCTTAAAACCAACATTACCGGCACTGGACCAGGCAATCACATTACCCTCACTGTCGGTAACGGTGATAATAGTATTGTTGAAGGTTGAACGGATATGCACCTGGCCCTTATTTATATTCCTTTTAACCTTCTTCTTCTTTCTCTTCTTCTTACCTCTGGCCATACACTTATCCCCCCTTTATGCTCAAAGAGTTATTCACTCCTGGTTCTTCTGACCCCTACAGTCTTTTTAGGACCCTTCCTGGTGCGAGCATTGGTTCTGGTTCGCTGCCCGCGAACAGGAAGACCACGCCGATGCCTTAAACCACGGTAACTGCCAATATCCATCAGGCGCTTAATATCACCGCGCACGGCTCGTCGTAGTTCACCCTCCACCTGGTAGTTATCGATCTCCCGGCGAAGCAGTGTAATCTCCTCCTCCGTCAGGTCCTTAACCCTTGTATCCAGATCGATGCCAACTCGTTCCAGGATCTGACGGGCGGTAGAGCGTCCCACACCGTAGATATAGGTCAAACCGATCTCTACCCGCTTATCCCGGGGAAGATCAACACCCTCTATTCTCGCCACTGACCACACCTCCTGTTGGTAGCTAATAATCTATCCCTGGCGCTGTTTGTGTTTCGGATTCTCACAGACAACAAAGACCCTTCCCTTTCTCCTGACGATCTTACATTTATCACAGATCGGTTTCACCGATGGTCTCACCTTCATCGATTAACCCCCCAGTGCTCAAATTAATTATTATGGCGATAGGTTATTCTGCCCCGGCTCAAATCATAAGGGGAGAGCTCAACGGTTACCTTATCACCGGGGATAATCCGAATATAATGCATCCGCATCTTACCTGAAATATGAGCCAGGACCTTATGACCATTATCCAGTTCAACTCTGAACATCGCATTGGGTAAAGGCTCTACCACTGTACCTTCTACTTCTATAGGTTCTTCCTTATCAGTCATACAGGCATTTAACCCCCTTTTAGTTCTACTTCTTCTCTGATGGCGGCCCTGAGCTCCTCATCACTTAAAGCCTTTCCCCTCTCTAATTTCATGGCTATGGATTCCAGGATACGGTTATGGGGCTGTAAGTGTTTTCTGTTTTTCAGCTTGGGAGTTTTGATACTTCTCAGTTTACCATCAGCAATCCGATAATACCTCTCATCTACAACCTCCACTACCACAAAAAACCTTCCCCTGTCTCTGCCAGCCCTGGATGCAACCAGCTGACCAGGCCTCAGCTGAGAAACCATAACCACCACCCCAGTATTATATTATAACCCGCTCCTGACACCATATACTGCCAGAGCATATATTTACTGGCTTTCATTCAGGGTTGTTAGCACCTCAGGTCCTCTGTCGGTAATAAAGACTGTGTCCTCAAAATGAGCCGACAGACTTCCATCACTGGTGACCACCGTCCAGCCGTCTTTTTTGCTCTTTACCCGGTAGCTACCAATGTTAACCATTGGCTCTAAGGCCAGGGCCATTCCCCTGGTCAGATGTGGTCCTCGACCTGGAGGTCCAAAGTTGGGTATCTGGGGTGCCTCATGCATTTGCTGACCAATACCGTGACCAACATAATCTCGGACCACAGATAAGCCGCGGGCTTCAACAAAGCTCTGGATACTGTGGGAGACATCCGAGAGGCGGTTCCCCTCTCTACACTTCTTAACCCCCACTTCTAGAGCCCTTTCAGTAACCTGAAGCAGCCTTTTAGCCTCAGGCTCCACTCTGCCCACCGGCAGGGTGCGGGCAGCATCACCGTAATAACCCTTGATGATAACCCCCAGATCAATGCTGATAATCTCACCTTCCTGGAGCCTTCTTGCTCCCGGTATACCGTGAACGACCTCCTCATCAATAGAGGCACAGATGGTGGCGGGATAGCCGCGGTACCCCTTAAAGGCAGGCTTTGCTCCTGCCTCCCTAATGGCATCTTCTGCCAGAGCGTCCAGCTCTTCAGTGGTGATCCCGGGCTCCAGTTTTTCAGCCAGCAACAGATGCACCTCTGCCACCAGCCTGCCGGCAGCACGCATCAGCTCCAGCTCCCGTTCTGATTTCAGGATAATCAAAGCTATCCCTCTTTCTTTTCCCCGGAATAAAGCCTGATCATCTGTAGAAGCTGAGCAAAGACCTCATCAATGGTGGCTTTGCCATCAACTGCCCTTAGCAGACCCTCCCGGCGATAATACTTGATGATGGGCTCTGTCTGCTGGTGATAGACCTTGAGTCGCTGAAGGATAGTCTCCTCTTTATCATCCTCCCGCTGGACCAGCTGCTCTCCACAGCTGTCACAGCTACCCTCTACTGCCGGTGGCTGAAAGGAGAGATGGTAGGTGGCTCCACATTCAAGACAGACTCTTCTACCGCCCAGCCTGTTAATAACCTCCTCATCCGGAAGGTCAATCTCCAGGGCCAGATCAAGCTCAAGGCCCAGAGAGTCCAATATTTCATCCAGAGCACGGGCCTGATTTAAGTTGCGGGGATAGCCGTCAAGAATGAAACCCTCTTTGACATCCTCCTGCTGCAGGCGTTCTTTAATAAGCCCATTGGTCACTTCATCGGGAACCAGCTCTCCTCCATCCAAATAGGCTTTGGCCTTCTTCCCCATTGGGGTCTCCTCACTGATAGCCCGGCGGAAGATATCACCGGTGGCCACATGAGGCAGCTTTAGTTTATCAGCCAGCCGCTGGGCCTGGGTTCCCTTTCCAGCCCCGGGAGGCCCGATGAGAATAAGTCTCATTAACTTCACCCTTTCAGTAATTACTGCATAAAACCTTCATAATGGCGCATTAAGAGATGTGATTCAATCTGTTTCATGGTCTCCAGGGCTACACCAGTTACAATTAACAAAGAGGTACCACCAAAATGAACTTCGATGCCTGTCATGGGCATAATGATTGTCGGCATTACAGCCACCAGAGCCAGGAAAACAGCTCCACTGAGTGTAATCCTGGTTAGCACCCGGTCCAGATACTGAGCCGTGGGCTGGCCTGGTCTACGCCCCGGAATAAAGCCACCGTTTTTGCGCATATTATCTGCAACTTCAGTGGGATTAAAGGTAATGGCTGTATAGAAATAGGTGAAAAAGATAATTAACAATGCATAGGTGGTCAGGTAAAAGGGTGAACCCGGATCAAGCATATTGGCCAGAGCCTGGGCCCAGCCAAAGGGAATAAACTGAGCAATGGTGGCAGGAAAAAGAAGCACTGAAACTGCAAAAATAATGGGCATTACCCCTGCCTGGTTGACCTTCATGGGTAAATGGGTTGACCGACCACCATAGACCTTTCTGCCCACTACCCGCTTGGAATACTGAACCGGAATCTTGCGCTGGGCCTGCTGCACATAGATGACAGCAGCAATAATAAGGGCTGCCAGCAAGAGAAAGAGCAGAATATTGACAAAGTGCACTGCTCCTACCCGCAAACGGTCAAGTATTGTTGCAGTAGCTGTTGGAAGACGGGAGAGAATGGAGACAAAGATCAGAATAGAGATACCGTTACCAATGCCCTTTTCATTGATTAGCTCACCAATCCACATCAAGAAGGCAGTCCCGGCGGTGACAGTAATCAAAATGGTAATAAAGGAGAAGGCACTGGGATGTACCACTGCTCCCTGCTGGTGAATCATAAAGGTCAGACCTGAACCCTGAATCAGGGCCAGACCCACAGTTCCATACCTGGTGTACTGGGCGATCTTCTTTCTTCCCTCCTGC
>CAZXKH010000002.1:0-21284 GCA_964641385.1 uncultured Clostridia bacterium
CAATAACCTCCTCCACTGCCCTGGCCATGGCTGATGGTGGAATCCCACTTTCCAGCTGTCTCTCAGCTGCCGAAGCAGGGCCAGAGAAACTGAAGTCAAGTCCCTTAACAGCAACTGGCAGGCCGGGATATTCTCCCGGCTCACTCCCTGTAGCCAAAAGTTCCATTGCTGGACCGGCTGGAAAGGGCAGTCCCATTCTAACTCCAATTCTGTCCACCAGCTGACCGGCATAGATATCCAGGCTTTCTCCCAGGGTTTCCAGCCTGTATCCCCTTTGCTCTTTTTCAGCCAGCAGCAGCTCACTGGTCCCCCCTGAAAGATGAAAGGCCAGAAAGGAAGAGAGCTCCAGCTTGAGAGCCCAGATAACTGCCATCATATGGCCCTCCTGATGAGAAGTACGATAGAGATCAAGCTGCAGTAAGTTGGCCAGCATGGTTCCCATCTCTTCCCCCACTCGAAAAACAGGCAGATATGATTTCTCAGTGGGTCGGGGACGATCAGAGACAGCAACTACCTGCAGATTCTTCCTAAGATCGGGTGAGAGATTCTCCATCATTGGTGTCAGCTGCTGCAGATGAAGGAAAAGTGCCTTTGACTGCCTGATACCCCTGTTACCGGCAGGAACCTCGATCATCTGCCTGCGATCCTCCAGCAGCTCTCCCCGTTCGTTCATCAGTGCCAGACTGGTGGTATAACTGCTGGTATCAAGGCCCAGAATCAGATCACTCATCCTCTCCATCACTCCCCTGTCTGAGAACTGCTCCCAGAATTCCATTAATAAAGGATGCCGCCCTTTCACCACTGAACTCCTTGGCCAGCTCAACTGCTTCATTGATGGCCACCTTATCCGGTATCTCCTCCATCATGGTCAGCTCATAAAGAGCCAGACGTAGAATATTGCGATCAACGGCAGATATCCGGTTGAGTTTCCAGTTTTCAGCCCGCATGGAGATCATTTCATCAAGAGAGGTACTCTCCGCCAGTACTCCGGTAATCAGTTGCCAGACAAAGGAAGAGGCATCAAGAGATGGATGGCGTTCCTTCAGCTGGTTTAGTAAGGCCTTCATGGTTTTAGGGTTATAATCCTGCTGATATAGCAGCTGTAATGCCAGCTGCCTCGACTGATGTCTGGTAATCTCCTTCAAATATTTTCGCCACTCACTTCACCCACCCAGAGACAAAAGATGGATGCAGGCTTCCCCCCTCCCAAAAACTATCACTATCAATAAATTAATTAGAACCACAAATACTCTTCCAACTCTATTCATGAGGAGGAAGTATACTGTCCAGTAGTTCCTTAAAGTCTTTATTAAGGTCCCATCTGCTTCCAATTAAATAGCCGATAAAAACCAGGGCCAGAATAAAAACGGTCTCCACCAGGCCTCGACTGAGAATCAACAGACTGACAATCAGGCCTAAAAGCCCCCCCAGTATCCTGCCCCTGTGCTTGAGCAGCAGACCAAGAAAGAGATCCCGGTTATAATCTGCCATTTTAACTCACCTCACTCACCAGTCCAGTTATTCTACACGGGCCGGAACCTTACCCCTAATCTCCTCCACCAAAACCTGTACCTTCTCGATCTTGACCCCTGTAACCCGCTGCAGGTAATCCCGCAGAGAGTTCTGGATGTTTGTTGTTAGCTGGGGCAGATCCAGATCAGGCAAAACCTTAAGGTTAAGTCGAATCTCAACCCCTTCACCGGCCCGGGATAACCTTGATTTAACCTCCTCTACTCCCTTCTGCTGCTGAACATTTTTCTGTACCAGAGATTCAATAGCAGATAGAGAGATACCAATCCTCCCCAGCTCATTATCGTTGATCAGGGCCTTACTGATCTTCTTTTTAACAAGGTAGGGCTGAAGAATCCAGATACCAAGGACAAAAAGCAGCAGGGAAACCAGTCCCACCTCAATTCGTCCATGGGCCAGGGCCACCAGGTTGCTTAAATCCTCCCTGGGCACAAAGCGGAAGGCATAGATACTCATCATAAAGGAGCAGATAACAATCAGAAGGGAAAAAATAAAGATCACCAGACGCTGTAAGAGTTTCAAAACAATTCACCACCCCGGAGGAAAAATGACTACTTAACCCTGGTGTCATCTTCCTCTTTATTCTTATTCTTGTTTTTCTCCTTCTCTTCTGTCTCCTCCTCTTCTTCCTCAAACTTTACACCCTGGATATGGATGTTAACCTCCACCACCTTGAGTCCGGTCATGCTCTCAATACCTGTCTTAACCCTCTCCTGTACCGCCCAGGCCACATCAGGGATACTGATCCCGTATTCAGCAATCAGATAGAGGTCTACAGCTGCCTCCTCCTCACCCACTTCCACTTTAACTCCCTTGGAAAGGTTCTTTCGGCCCAGCATTTCAGTAATCCCGCCTGCTATTCCACCACTCATGCCGGCAACACCCTCAACCTCGGTGGCCGCCAGCCCGGCAATGATACTTACTACTTCATCTGCAATCTTAATCGCACCAATGTCACCACTACCATTTTTAAGTATTTCCCGTTCCCGTTCTTCCTTTTCCACTGGTCCACCTCCTCCCATGGTTACACTCTTATTTTAACCCAATTATCTCAAGTTACACACCAGGATTACAATTATAGCCGGCGCTGAATAAAGTTGGTATAGATCTCACCCCGTCGAAAGAAGGCATTATTTAGGATCCGGCGGTGGAGATCGATATTGGTCTTGATACCCTTGATGTGAAACTCATCCAGAGCCCTGCTGGTCCTATTTATGGCCTCCTGTCGGTCACGCCCCCAGCAGATCAGCTTGGCCAGCAGTGAATCATAGGCAGCACTGACCTCCATCCCGGGATACAGGGCACTATCTATCCTGACCCCCATACCCCCAGGCAGCTGTAATTCTTCAATGGTCCCTGGTGAGGGAGTAAAGTTACGGTCAGGATCCTCAGCATTGATCCGGCACTCGATGACAGCACCCCGGTGCTCTATCCCCTCTGGGTCAGATATCTCTTCTCCGGCAGCTATTTTGATCTGTTCAGCAATCAGATCAAGGCCAGTCCTCATCTCTGTCACCGGATGCTCCACCTGAATCCTGGTATTCATCTCAATGAAGTAAAAGTTACCCCGGGCATCCAGCAAAAACTCCACCGTTCCAGCCCCGGTGTACTCAGCCCGGCGAGCCACCCTGAGCGCCATCTCCCCCATCTCATCTCTCAGCTGGGGATCAAGAGCGGTAGAGGGGGCCTCCTCCAGCACTTTCTGGTGACGGCGCTGCAGTGAACAGTCCCTTTCACCAAGCTCAACCACCCTTCCGCTGGCATCACCCAGGACTTGAAACTCTATATGACGGGGCTCCTCCAGGTATTTTTCCAGATAGACATGATCGCTGCCAAAGGCAGCCCGGGATTCCGAGCGGGCAGTTGAGATCAGATCAAGAAGCTGTTCCCGATGATGCACAACCCTCATTCCCCGGCCGCCTCCGCCATGGGAGGCCTTGATCAGCAGTGGGTAGCCTATCTCCTCGGCCACTGCCTCCGCCTCTTCGGGTTGCTCCAGAGATCCTGAACTACCGGGCACCACCGGCACTCCAGCCTCAGCCATAATACTCCGGGCTTTACTCTTATCACCCATTAAATCCATGGTCTCAGCCTCAGGCCCGATAAAGACTTTATCATGTCGTCGACATAGACTGGCAAAGGATTCTCGCTCAGAAAGAAAGCCATATCCGGGGTGAATGGCCTCAGCCCCGGCAATCTCTGCTGTGGCCAAAACCCTCTCCTCCTGCAGATAGCTCTGTTGAGGGTTGGCAGGCCCAATACAGTAAGCCTCATCGGCCAGACGAACATGCAGTGCCTCACTGTCGACCTGGGAATAGACAGCAACCGTCTCAATACCCAGCTCCTTACAGCTGCGTATTATCCGAACCGCTATCTCCCCCCTGTTGGCAATTAGGATCTTTTTAAACACGGGTTCTATTCACCCCCGTCAGGCCTGATTAAAAAGAGGGCCTGGCCATACTCAACTGGAGTCCCATTCTCCACCAGGATCTCCTCCAGCACACCCTCCTCTTCAGCCTCAATCTCATTCATCAACTTCATGGCCTCTATAATACAGACCGTCTGGCCGGCCTCGATTCTATCTCCCTGCTGGACAAAGGCCTCAGCATCTGGGGCAGGGGCCCGATAAAAGGTCCCCACCATGGGGGATGGAAACTCCACCAGTTCCTCTCCAGTGGTCGAGGGTGAAGTCTCTTCTCTTTTCTCCTGCTCTTGTTGGGCCTGATCCGGCTCTTTTCTGGAGCTTAAAACTCTACTTCTATTTTCTGGCTCTCCCTCTCCCTGATCCTTCTTGATTACCAGCCTTGTTCCATCGCTCTCAAGATCAAGCTGGGAGATCTCGGTAGTATTCAACAGCTGTACAAGCTCTCTAATCTCGCTAATCTGCATACTGTCCTTACCTTCCCTCCTGGATATTGTCTCCTCTTCCCCTTTTTCTCCGGTTTGATTGTAAAGGTTCTGTTCTTCCTTTCTATTCTTGAGAAACTTGAGGCCAACCTGTGGGAAGAGCAGATAGGTTAGCTGGTCCTCCTCCTGCTCAATATAGCGCTCTACTTCAGCATCCAGCCGGTCAAGCTGTGGCTCCAGCAGATCGGCAGGTCGGCAGGTAATAATCTTCTCCTCACCAATGGCCTTTTTGCGTACCTCCTCATCAATCTGACCTGGAGGCCGGCCATAGAGGCCCCTGATATAGTCCTTGACCTCATCGGGAATAACCTTATAGCGTTCCCCCATCAAAACATTAAAGACGGCCTGCACCCCAACCACCTGACTGGTGGGAGTCACCAGGGGAGGAAAACCCAGTTCCTTTCTGACCCTTGGTATCTCCTCCAGGACATCATCAAGACGATCAAGAGATTTCTGCTCCTTGAGCTGGGAAACAAGGTTGGAGATCATGCCTCCCGGAACCTGATGATCAAAGGTACGCATATCAGTCAGGCGGGTAACTCCACGGGGATAACCGTTGTTATGCCTGAGACGCTCAAAATAGCTTTCAATCTCAAAGAGCTGCCCCAGATCCAGGCCCGGGTTATATTCACTCTCCTGCAGGATGGCAGTAATGGTCTCCACAGGAGGCTGTGAAGAACCAAAGGCCAGTGATGCACAGGCAGAATCAACCACATCTGCACCTGCTTCTACGGCCTTGATATAGCTGACAACTGCCATACCTCCAATATAATGGCAGTGTATCTGAAGGGGAATATCCAGTTCTTCCTTTAAGCGCCGGACCAGTTCATAGGCCCGATAGGGAGTCAAAAGTCCGGCCATATCTTTAATACAAAGACTATCAGCACCAAGCTGCACCAGTTCCCTGGCTGTTTCCAGATAGTGTTCAATGGTATGCAGGGGGCTTACCGTGTAGACGACTGTGGCCTGTGCATGAGCCCCCACCTCCCTGGTGGCCTCAATGGCCGTCTTCATATTCCGGACATCATTTAAGGCGTCAAAGATTCGAAAAATATCAATGCCATTTTTGGCTGCCAGCCTGATGAAGGACCTAACCAGATCATCAGGATAGTGTTTATAGCCCACTATGTTTTGACCCCGGAGCAACATCTGCAGCGGGGTCTTCTGCACATAAGTATTGATCAATCGTAAGCGCTCCCAGGGATCCTCATTTAAGTACCTGAGAGCAACATCAAAGGTAGCTCCACCCCAGACCTCCAGCGAATGATAACCAACCTTATCCAGTTTACCCAGGATAGGAAGCATGTCAGCAGTCTTCATTCTGGTGGCCCAGAGAGACTGATGGGCATCACGCAGGGTAGTATCAGTCAAACCAATCTGTTTTTTCATCTTCTTCAACCTCCTCCGGTACTTAAAATAACCTCTTCTACATATTATGTCCGAATCCTGCACAGGGACATATTTTATCACAAAAAAAAGAGCCCCAATCCGGGCCCTTTTTTTATCCCCCTACTTATCTGAAACACTGGCCTCGGCAAAGGTGGCCATCTCCCCCTGGATCAGGGTGGCCGCCTCCACCACATTCATCATTAAGGCTGCTCCAGTCCCCTCTCCCAGCCTCATCCCCAGCTCAAGGGGAGGTTTAATCCCCAGTGTGGAGAGGGTGGGTCCATGTCCCGGCTCCTGTGAGGAGTGGGAGGCAATGGTGTAACCCCTAACACTGGGATTAATACTGGAGGCAATTAAGAGGGCTACACTGGAGATGAAGCCATCTACAATCACCGGCAATCGATTATAAGCAGCACCCAGGATGGTCCCGGCCATACCTCCCAGCTCCAGCCCTCCAACCTTGGCCAGCACATCAACTGGATCATCGGGATCAGGGCTGTTTAACTCCAGCGCCCCTTTAATTACCTGAATCTTATGGGCCATTTTATCCTCCGGAATCCCGGTTCCAGGGCCAACTATCTCAGCCAGGGGTCGATGGGTAAGAGCCGCCAGGACAGCACTGCTGGCTGTGGTATTCCCAATACCCATCTCACCAAGGCCGATAATATCTACTCCCTGATGCTTTAAATCCTCAGCCACATTAAATCCAACCTCCAGTGAGGCTTCAGCCTCTCTGCGGCTCATGGCCGGTCCTCTGGCCATATTGGCTGTTCCCGGCCTGATCTTTTCCGATCTCACACCCTCCAGATCCAGATCAGCCCTGACCCCAATATCAACCAGCTCCATTCTTGCTCCCACCTGACGGGCCAGCACATTGATGGCCGCCCCTCCCTGCAGAAAGTTAAAGACCATCTGGGCAGTAACCTCCTGGGGATAGGCACTCACACCCTCTTCCACCACCCCGTGATCGGCAGCAAAGACCAGACACACCTTATCATCAACCCTGGGTTTTGCCAGGCCCTTAACACCGGCCAGCCAGATAGCAATCTCCTCCAGTTTCCCAAGACTGCCCCGGGGTTTAGTCAGCTGGTCCTGCCTCTCAGAAGCCTTTTTTCGTGCTCCACTGTTAAGCTCGGGAATCTCCAGGTTTCTGTACTTTACTTCTGTCATCTCTTTTTCACCTCAGTTTATTATTTGACCCTTCCAGGCCATAAAAAAAAGTTCGCAACCCCTAAGGGTCACGAACTTTTCCATCATTCGTGTAATCAATTACCTCCAGCAGTGAGGTAAGGTTTTAGCAACCATTCAGGCAGGTTTCCTGACTCCGGTTCATCACCAGCCGGGCCTTCCCCCCCATCAGGAGAGTGGCAGCATCCGGCAGGCTCTACCAGCTACAGTGGCGGGACCGTGTCGCTTGGGAAGATTCCCTTCGACTTCCCTTTTCAACTTTGGAGAATAACCAAAGTCACCTGAAGATTTACAACCTATTATTCTTTCTGTTAATAATTATATCCTCTTTTTTTTCTGTGGTCAAGGGTTAATAATCAGCTATCCTGACCAAGAAAAACATCGATAAAATGCTCTGCTATCTATTCACCATTTACTCTTTGCTGTATAGTATCTGCACCCACCGAGCTGGTAATAATATGGGTCTCAGTAATGATTACAGCTCTGACCCTTCTACCATATGTAGCATCTATTAATCTACCTTCTTCCCTGGCAGCCTGAACTAAACGTTTAATTGGTTGTGGTTTTGGATTCTTTACCGCCTTAATTTTATTTCCCACCACAATGTTACCGAAACCAATATTAATATTTCTCATCCAGATACCTCCTTAGAGTTTAAGCAATAATATAGTTTAAAGGATAGGGTTGATGAAGATCCCAATAATCCCTTATCCTTGATCCCTGCTACCATTATTTCAGTTAACGTCCCTGGACTTTTTGACGTATGAGCTTGCCTTCGATACAACTAATCTTCTCGTGAACTACCCGGCAATGAATTGCCGAGCTTAGCAGTCACATAATCTGGTGAGAATTACCCTTAATATCGACTATGTTACCTGACAGGTGTGCCCAACACCACTACTCCTATCTACATTAATAGACTCGCAGATAGCTAGAATTAACAAATGTTAATTCACCCGTCCAAAGGACTCGAAGCTGTCGCCAGCTATACGAGATAGCCACCACGATGCTCCATACTATTATTATAATTAACAGGCTGTTAGCAAAATTTAGTATTGATTTTGATTAAAATTTTGGTTTTCAAGAGGTTTTTGATTATGATTTCGGATAACACTTAATATTAGTACTTCGTGATTGCCGATTAAGAATCCTTTATCAAAAATTATGAGCAAGGGCAATATTTATGACCGGCAAAGATATAAGGTTAGGGTTAAACCTCATAAGCCCTAAATAACAATTTGAAGAAATTAATGCCAAGAAAAACAAGGAATCAGTTAAAGATGGCGAATATGTATAAAGAAAGACCCTGCTGGCTAAAACCAATATTTGCCTGTTCGATACGTAAATCTGCCAGCTTAAGCCATTAATATTAAGCACTCCCAGGACCAGGAGAACCTGAAGGAAGGTATAGAACCGGGATGAAATATCGAAATGATACTCAACAGCAGATTCTAAAAGGTAAAGTAGCCCCCAATATCATCAGGACTGCATCACCCATCTTTGTAGCCATGTCCTTCTACACAGCCTTCAATATCGTTGATACCTATTTTGTCTCCCGCCTGGGCACTGAGGCCCTGGCAGCCATGGGCCTTACCTTTCCTTTCTTTATGTTCAATGTTGCCTTTACCCAGGGAGTGGCTATTGGTACCAGCTCACTGGTGGCAAGGGCCCTTGGAGCTGAAAGGGAAAAAAGCCTGATCAGGGCTGCTGGCAACAGCCTTTCACTGGCCCTGCTGGTGGGACTTTTATTCAGTATTACAGGTCTTATCTTCTATCCCCTGATGCTGGACTTCATGGGAGCAGAAAGGACCATTGCCGCTCAGGCAGGAGAATACCTGCACTATATGTTCCTCTTTATACCGGTAAAGTTTCTCATGCTGGCCTTTGACGGCCTTTTTCGCGGTGAAGGAAAGACCAAACTCTCCATGGTGATGCTCAGCAGCTCGGCCCTCTTTAATATCATCCTTGACCCGTTATTGATCTTCGGTAGAGGACCCTTCCCCGCCCTTGGGATTAAAGGTGCCTCACTGGCCACTGCCCTTTCCTGGTTTCTTGGCATCTTCATCAGCCTCTTTTTCTTTTATACCTCTCGCAGCTCACTTCCCCTTAATTTCAAAGGGTTAAAGCCGGTACAAGAACTCTATCTGGAGATCATCAAAGTGGGCTTTCCGGCCAGTCTATCCACAGGATCCATGTCTATCTCCATGCTCTTTTTAAACCGCTTTGCCTATCAGTTCAACCCCCAGGTAGTAGCCGCCTATGCCATCGGTTTCAGGGTGGACAGCCTCTCGATTCTGCCCGGTCTCTCAGTGGCAGCAGCCACCATCCCCCTGGTGGGACAGAACTTTGGTGCCAGACAGCAGAAGAGAGCCAGTAAATTTCATTCCCAGGGATGCCTGCTGGCCTTTCTGGTAATGGGTTTTATTGGGCTAATAATCTTTATCTGGCCGGGTTTTTTCTCCTCCATCTTTATAGTTGAAGGAACAGAGAAGGGCAGTCAGGTTATGGAGCAGGGAATCAACTATCTAAGGCTTGTAGCCTTCTCCTATCCCTTTTCCGGCCTGGGCTTTGTCTCCAATTCTTCCTTCCAGGCCATCGGGGCCGGCCTGCCGCCCCTCTTTAACTCACTGCTGCGTTTCTTTATCCTGGCCATACCCGTCTCCTACCTGCTGGCCTTTGTTTTTAACCTGGGTCCCACCGGCATCTGGCTGGGGATCACCGGTGCCAATATTGTCTTCGGGATCTTTTCCTTTCTCTGGATCAGCCTCCGCTTAAAAAAAATAAACTAAAAAAAGGACCTGCCGGCCCGGAAGAGAGAACCTGACGACAAGAAGCTGCCAGGTTAGTATGAAAACCTGTTGATGAATAAAGAGTCTATTCAGTCACCATTTTAATGATGGCCTGAGAAGAAGTAACAGCTTCCATATACATATCTGATATCTGCTCATGATCCAGCTGATTATGATCAATAATGACCATTACCCTCTCCCAGCGGGCCTTTTCATAGGCCTCAACCAGGGTTAAAATCTGACCCAGAAGCCCTCTCCTCTCCAGCAGGGCTTCAATTACATCCTTTTCAAGCTCCAGATCCTGCAGTATCTCCGACAGAGGACGAGCAAAGAAAACATCAAGCATAGAAAAAAGACCAATCATAAAAAGATCCATTTTTCTATCCTCCAAAGCAAAGACTGAAGCCAGGCTCTCAGCAAAGCGGGCCCTGATATAAGTATTTAGGAGCAGAATATTGGGGCTGTCTCTGCCAATCCCACTCATCAGATAAAGGTCCAGCCACCTCTTTATTTCATTGATACCCAAGAGGACTAGGGCATGTCTGATAGAATCAATTCTCTGGCTGAAACCATAATAGGCTGAATTAATAAGTTTAAAAAGCCGGTAACAGAGAGAGATCTCTCTCTTAATGATTTTTTCCATATAGTCAAAATCAGGGTCAGGAGCATTAACCTCCTGTAACAGCTGAAAATAGTTCCGCTTAAAGGAAGGTATCTCCCGGCGGCTGATCAGATCAGGCTTACAAAAATAAAAGCCCTGAAAAAGTGAATAGCCCAGCTCTACTGCCTGCTGGAAATCCTCCTTAGTCTCCACCTTTTCAGCCAAAAACCTGCCTTTAAAGGAAGGGATGTCCATTATTCTCTGTCGCTGATGACCGGTGGTAGATTTAAAATCAACCTTGATAATATCTGCCAGATCGATGAGAGGCAGTAAACACTGGCTGTAGACAAAGTCATCCAGCAGCAGCATATAACCGGCTTCCTTCAGAGAACGGCAGGATTCAATCAACTCGGCATCATATTCAATTTCCTCCAGCAGTTCGATCCCTGTATGTTCGGCAGGCAACAGACTGGGAATACCTTGTCTGAGCAGCTCACCATTAAAGTTAATCAGGGCCTTTTTTCCACCAGTAATTTCCAGCAGGCCAAAGCTTTCCATGACTCCTATGATTACCTGTGCCGTAGCATACTTGCCATCATGAAATAAACTTTCCTGGTCCTCGGTACCGGCCCTAAATAGCAGCTCATAGGCATATACTTCACTGTTACGGTTCAAAACAGGCTGCCTGGCGATATGCACTCCCATTCCTTCACCCCCCTGAGAAAAAATTTCCCTCTATATAAATATATACACCAAAATGAAGAGAGAATCCTGCCACTGTACAGAATTATACAATTATTCTTTTACCACCAGGAAGAACAAAAAAGAAAAAAGAGCTGCAAAAAGCCGGACTGCTGTCTGGACAGTAGTCCGGCTCTCTATATCTATCCACTGGTTATTCTTCTTCTAATAGGTCCCTGATTTCAGGCAAAACCTTCCTGGCAGCCTCCCTGCCCCGTTCGATAATCTCCTGATGTGAAGAAAAGTCTGTCCCCGGAATACCATTCAGATCTGGCCTGATAAAAACATCTGCATTTTTTGAGGCAGTACGATCAAGCATAAGAATATTGTAGGCCCTGATCCCCACCTCGGTTCTGGTCTCCGGACGACCGGTAAACCTGAAGTTGCTGGCTACATCCACAGCAATCACTTTATCGGCCCCCAGCTCCCGGACCAGCTCCAGGGGCAGGTTGTTAACAAGACCCCCATCAGCCAGCAGCCAATCATCATATTCTACGGGATCAAAGATAACCGGGATGGCTGCACTGGCAGCCACAGCCTTAGAAACAGACCCACTGTTCAATACAACCTCGTCCCCGGTATCCAGGTCAGCTGCCACAACAGCCAGCTCTATTGGCAGGGCCTGGAATTCATCCTCGGGCAGATGTGAGGCCACAAACTCCTCAATTCCCCTGGTACTAAAAAAACCCATTCCCTGGATAATTGGATCTACAAAATCTGTCCAGGCAATACTCTTTGCTTCTTCGGCCATGGCCTGTGGTGACATACCACCGGCATAGAGCGAACCCACCAGGGCCCCTGAGCTGGTACCGGCAATAATCTTAAACTCAATACCCTCTTCTTCCAGTACTTCCAGCACCCCAATATGGGCCAGACCCCAGGAGGCACCACCACTTAAAGCCAGTCCAATCACCGGATCATCCTCTGCAGCACAGGCTGGCCTGACCAGGAAAAAAACAAAGAAAATACAAAGAATAAGAGCCGTTATTTTGATCTCCATTAAGATCCTCCTAACCATGAACAATTTGAAGGTTATAGAAAGTCTATTCTGTTACCATCTTAATAGTATCCTGAGATGAGGTGACAGCCTCCAGATATATATCTGCCACTCTCTGATGATCAAGGTTATTCTCCTCAATAATGGATATTACCTGCTCCCAGCTCGCCCTTTCATAGGACTCAACCAGCTTAAGCACCTCACCCATAACTCCCTTCTGCTCCAGCAGAGCCGCAGTTACATCCTCTTCAAGCTTCAGATCCTGCAGTAACTCCTCCAGGGGGCGGCCGAAGAAAACATCAAGCAATGAGAAGAGTCCAATCATAAAGAGATCAATACTCCGATCACCAAGCGAAAATTCTGAAGCAAGACCCTCGGCAAAACGGGCCCTGACATAGGTGTTCAAAAGAAGAATACTGGGTTTATCCTTTCCCAGTCCACCCATCAGGTAAAGATCCAGCCACTTCTTAATCTCATTAATACCCAGAAGAACCAGAGCATGTTTCAGGGAATCGATCCGTTCACTGAGGCCATAGTAGGCTGAGTTAATAATTTTAAACAAACGAAAGGAGATGGAGATATCGCCCTTAATAATCTGTTCCATTATATCATAATCGGGTTCAGGGGTATTAATCTCCTGTAGTAGATTAAAGTAATTCAGTTTAAAGGCGGGTATCTCCCGCCTGCTGATCAGATCAGGTTTGCTGAAATAAAACCCCTGGAAGAGTGAATAACCCAGCTTTAATCCCTGTTGATAGTCCTCTCTGGTCTCCACCTTTTCAGCCAGAAATTTACCCTTAAATTCAGGCAGATCTAATATTTTTTTCCTCTCCTGACCCCTTGTAGCCAAAAAATCCACCTTAATAATATCCGCCATCTCAATCAGGGGCTTAAGTTTACGATCAAAAATGAAGTCATCCAG
This sequence comes from uncultured Clostridia bacterium, assembly GCA_964641385.1. GTDB lineage: Bacteria > Bacillota > Halanaerobiia > CAZXKH01 > CAZXKH01 > CAZXKH01. The sequence continues at coordinate 13,065 of CAZXKH010000002.1, forward strand.
CAGCAGTAAATATCCCTTTTCCTTCAGGGAGCGACAGGATTCAATCAGCTGTGGGTCTGGTTCGATATCCTCCAGAATTTCTATCCCGGTATACTTAACCGGCAGCAGACTGGGAATCCCCATCTGAATCAGTTCAGCTGTAAAGTTAATAAAGGCCATCTTACCACCGGTCAGCTCCAGCAGACCAATGATCTCAAAGGCTCCCCTGATCACCTGAGCTGTAGCGTACTGGCCATCGTGAAATATACTCTCCTGATCACGAATCCCTGACCGAAATAAGAGCTCATAGGCATAGATATTATAGTTTTCATCTAGGATGGGTTGTCGGGCAATATGAACATCCATTTAGTAGTTCCTCCTCAAAGATTATCTGGCCTATAAACCCAACTACTATCTCGAAGCCAATTAACCAATAACAGCCTCAGGAGCTTGGTTTATCCTGCCATCTTAATTCTTGCTCCAGCACCTATTAGTTATTGCCATCCTCTTTTTGGTTTTTCCATATAAACTCATAAGACCAATAAAAATAAAAAGTATATCTTATTAATATATACCACATCAAGGCAGCTGATTCCTTTATTTCAATGATGAGAATAACTACTATTATTGTTAGTAAAGAAGCTGATGGCAACAGTCATAAAATGATCTGTAGAATGACATTATCCAGTTGATGAGGCTTCACTTGGGGCTTCTTTTTTGAGGGGATAAACCAGATTAAAAAGAGAAGTATAGTTTTAAAAAGGGCTAACTGAGAAGAAACCCAGGACACCCAGCACCGTGCCCAGAGAGGGAAGCAAAGGAGTGATTTAATCTACTTTACCCTGCTATAAGAGGGTTCATTACAGGATTGCCGGATGTCAATTCCTCTCTTACCCAGACTTTTTGTTTACCGGTGACCCTAAGCCAGGGGGAGTGCTTCTTTCCCCATTAAACAAAAAAAGGTAAATTCAGAGCTGTTTTTTCTCAACAGAGGCAGGGATCAGGAGCCCTTTAACGAACTCATAAATAAATTACACCATCTCCGCTAAAGAAGAATAAATAATTGCAAGAGAAGAGAAAAAGGGCTTTCCCTGCAAAGCTTTTCTGGTCATAAAGATATCCTGGATCATAACTCCTTTAATGTTCTTACCAGCCAAGATGAGGTGAATTAAGATGGAAAGAAAATTTGTCTTCTGGGTTCTTTACTTCCTGATGCTGCTTCTGGCGGCAATAATAATCCCCTTTACCCTGCTGCGAAAGGTAGAAAGCATTTATGGTTCCTTTCTCTTCTGGGGACTTTTTGCCCTGGTGGCCATGATAAGTATCGGGATAATTACCGGTCAATGGAGGGATTGAAATGACACCAGCAACAATCTATACAGCACTGATAATCTACTTTTTCCTGGCCACCATGGTGGCTATCTATGCCCGGAGGCATCTGGGTACAGGGATGGCCGACTTCTTTCTGGCCAGCAGAGGGGTTGGTGGTATCGTGGCGGCCCTAACCTACAGTGCCACCACCTATAGCGCCTTCATGATGGTTGGGCTGGCCGGCTTCACCTATCTGGGGGGTGTCGGTGCCTGGGGCTTTGAGCTAATCTACCTCTCAGGCCTGATCCTGGTGGCCTTCTTTGGGCCCCGCTTCTGGCTGGCAGGAAAGAAGTACAATTTTATTACCCCCTCTGAGATGCTGGGCCACAGATATCAGAGTCAATCCGTGGCCGCAATCAGTGCCCTGGCCTCTGTTATCTTCCTCATTCCCTACAGTGCTGTCCAGCTGATAGGAATTGGCACCCTGCTGGAGGGACTATCGGGTGGTGCCATTCCCTTTACAGTGGGCCTGATCCTGGCCACAATCATTGCCGTTACCTGGACCTGGCTGGGAGGACTCCGTTCTGTAGCCTGGACAGACTCCCTGCAGGCCATTATCATGCTGGTTGCAGCCAGTCTTTCCATCTATTTTGTCCTCAACAGAGCCTTTGGGGGGCTGGGAGCCCTCTTTCTGGCACTGGAGACCGAAGCCCCTGAGTGGCTAAGAGTACCGGGCCCTGGCTTCTTTAACTTTAAGGCCTTTATCGGCCTCAGCCTGCCCTGGTTCTTCTTTTCACTCTCTAATCCCCAGGTCAGTCAAAGACTTTTTATTCCCCGCTCCTTAAAGCAAATGAGAACAATGATTATGGGCTTTCTCATCTTTGGCTTTATCTACACCTTTATCTCCATCATCTGGGGTTTATCGGCCCGGCTTTTACTGCCTGATCTGCCCTCAGGAGATCTGGCCACCCCCCGTCTGCTGGCCACAGAATTCATTCCCGATATCATTGCCCTGATAGTCTTTTTGGGCATTACTGCCGCCGCTATTTCCACTATTAACTCCATTATCCTTACCCTCTCCTCCATGGTCTCCAGGGACATTTTCAAGGAACTGGGGTTAGATGAAGAACAGGAGCTCTCCCTGGGCAAGATCTTTGTTCCCCTCTTTGCCATAGCAACCCTTCTCTTTGCCAGCCTGAGGCTGGATCTAATTGCAGTCCTCTCGGTGGCCTCCTCGGCCGGGCTGCTGGTCCTGGTACCGGCTATTATCGGTGCCTTCTTCTGGAAGGGAGGAAGCCGGCAGGGAGTAGTAAGCAGCATCCTGGGAGGTGGTTTTATCGCCTTCTGGTTTCAGTTCAGCGGTTTAAGGCCCCTGGGGTTATGGCCAGGAATCTGGAGTGGCCTGGTCTCAGTAATCCTTTTTATTGGAGTCAGCCTGCTGACTGACCCCCCACAGGGAAGGGCTGAAGAATTTATGGGTTATGTGCAGAGGGCTCTTAAGGAGAAGAATGCCATCTAGGAAGCCTGCAGCATTAACCCTAGCTGCTATTGGAGTGCTGCCTGGCCTTTGATGACTGGAAGACTCAGGAGGACAGGCGTTCCAGAATTGTTATCTCCTGCAAGGAGATACCAGTCACCCGAGAGGCCACATCTGCAACCTGTGCCACTTCCTCCTCCACCAGGGGTTCCAATGTCAGCACAATAATGTCTGCACTCTGGTTATGAATAAAGACCAGAGCATCATCAAAACCCCGCACCCTGATCAGATTCTCCACCTCAACCTCCTTCTCCATTCTTTCGGTGATGGCTATTAAACGTTCCTGTGATTCTTCCCTGACCCTTTCATCTGTCTCAGGGTTATCAATGATCTCCTGCAGAAGACCCAGCTGTTTGCTGCGGGAGCGATCTCTCTCCAGCCGGAACTCAATAAAGAAATCCTCCTCCTCTTCCAGTTCCTCCCCCACCTCCATAGCCAGCTGCTGAAAGTCCTGCTCCTCCACCTCTGCAGGCCCCTCAGCTGCCCTTTCTCCGGTAACAGTCTCCCTGATCAAATTACCATTATTACTCTGGTAGACAACCACGGATGATACCATTCCCACCCAGACCATAAAAACAGCCAGCCAGACTAAACGTTTTCGTAGAAAAAGGGACATGCTATAAACCTCCTTCACGTGATACAACCTCAATCCTGTAGAGCGGAATATCCAGCAAAGTCTGAACAGCCCGCCAGAGTCGATCCCTGACAGCCGGATCACCTGCTCCCTCGGCCACCACCAGCACACCTATAATCCTGGGGCTAATCTTCTCTTCCACCAGTGCCTCCTCACCACCGGCACCATCTCTAAGAACTACTACCTGCTGGTCCCTGGTTTCTTCATGGATCCTTCTCTGGCCACCATCCACATCCTCCTCCAGTGTGGCCTTCTCCATCACCCTCAGATCCTGACTGTAAACATAGCGGGGGGTGGAGGCAAAGGTGATCTGAACATCAACCCTACCTGTCCCACTAATACTGGAGAGCAGAGTAGCAACCCTTCTTTCCAGCAGGTACTCATCCCCGGCTTCCTTCCACTGATCATGCACCTCTTCCTCCCTCTCTACTCTTCCTGCCGGTCCCATCAGCTGTCTGTTGCTCCAGACCACCAGCATTACCCCACAGAGGGATAATACCAAAAGATAAAGTAAAATCTGCCGCTGTTTCTTGCTCTTAAAATCCAGCAACCCCTGTAGTTTCTGCTGTAACCCATCAAAAAAGGACAACTCCATTCCCCCTCTCTCAATGCCAGTGGATAATAATCCGGCAGGATAATAATCCCAGCCGGTGTATTAAATATTCCTCCAGCTCCTCTTCAATTGCTCTTTTATCATTCTCCTCCCTTAGCGAAACTCTGATGGCCTCAGAAGCCCCTTCCTCCTGAAGACCAATCCGGATCTCCTCCAGCTCCTCTCTGTGATCGGTGGAGAGCTCTACACCTACCACCGGATATCCGGCCTGAAGCAGCAGGGATTCTATCTCCTGGCCTGTCTTCTGCTGGAGATGGGAAAGAAGATTTCCCTCTCCCCGTTCCTTGATCCGCTCTCCCTGTTCCTCAAGCTGAGAAAAGGAACCACTCTCAGTCTGCGGCCAGGGCAGTTCTCCCTCTACAGGAGTCAGCTGAAAGACCCGGATCAGGGGCTGTAAAAGGGTAAGAATAATAAAAAAGCCCATTACCACCCGCACATAACGACTAAAACTGCGCCCGGGGATCAACAGCTGAATAAAGCTGGCAATAATTACGATCACAATTAGCTGCCTGATCCACTCCACCATATAATCCAACTCTATCACCTCAACATGACAGTTAAATTGGCAACCCCCACCACCACAGTAATCATGATAAAAAAGGCCATCCCCACCGAGGCCACTGCCGCAAAGACCAGCGTCAGACTGTTACCCAGATCATTTAAAGACTTTACCAGCCTTTCCCCGCAGATGGGCTGGATAACAGCACTGGCCACCTTGTAAACTATACAGAGGGCCAGGATCTTGAGAATGGGAAAGGCAATTACAAAAAAAAGTACAATCAAACCAAAGATCCCCAGTGCATGCTTTAAAAAGAGTGAAGTGCCAACCAAAATCTCCAGGGCATCGGCAAACATACCTCCCACCACCGGCAGAAAGGAACCGGCCAGATACTTGGCCGTCCGCAGGGTGATCCCATCCCCCACTGAAGCAGCAACTCCCTGCAGGCTGAGAAAGGCAATTAGAATGGTTAAAGCAAGCCCCATCAGGCCCACACTGGCCTCTCTCAGTAGACCGGCCAGCCTTGAGAGGCTGAATTGACCCGAAATCTGATCAACTACGCCCAGGACAGCAGCCAGGAATATGAGGGGTAAAACCAGGTTCCTAATCAGAAGGGCAAAGCTATTAATAATCAAAATTACCAGGGGGTGAAGCAGAGCAGCTGAGGTAAGAGCACCCATACTGATCAGTAGTGAAAGCAAAAGAGGCAGCAGAGCATGCATCACATCAACCATGTTGGCCAGAGCCTCCCTGCCCAGAGAAAGAGCCAGGCGAAAGGAATTAAGGGCCAGAAGAGCCAGTACCAGAAAGACTATACCCTGGGCCAGCTGGGCAACACTCTCCTCTTCAAAGGCATCCTGCAGACCGGTTAAAATAGCACTAATGACAGAGATAATAATTAACTGTCCCAGAAGACGGGAGAAACCCACCAGTTCACGCAAAAAATAGGAGAAGAGTCCTCCCAGCAGCCCCTTAAGATCAAGGCTAAATCCCTCACGAAAGGAGAGGGTTACAAAGCTGTACAGATCTAGCTGAGGCAGGTATTGTTCAAGATCACGATTCATCTCCTCCCAGATCTCAAGCAGTGGGGCCAGCTCCAGCTCATCCAGCTTCTCTTCCAGAACCAGCTCGGGATCAAAGTCCTCTGCTGCCAGCAGAGGAGATGTAAGGAGGATTATGCATAGTAAAATAGAGACCAGAAAGAGACCGGTATTCAGCTTCAAGATAATCACCTTCAGGGAAGCAGGGTCATTACCATCTCCAGGATACTGATCATCAGTGGAATGGCCAGCATCAGGATCAGGATCTTGCCTGCAAACTCAATCTTGGTGGCCAGGACACCGATACCGGCATCATGACAGATCTGGGATCCAAACTGGGCCAGATAGGCAATACCGATTACCTTCAATATGGTATCCAGATAAAGCAGATTGATTCCTGCTCCAGCCATCAGATCTTCAATTAGATAAACAATGGCCCGTATATATTCCACCAGCTGCAAAAAGATAATCACTCCGGCTGTCAGGCCCAGCATCAGAGCCAGTGCCGGCCATTCTTCCTTTAATAGCATAATCAGTACTGCCGCCAGAATAGAGAAACCTACTATCTGAATAATCTCCATCATTGATCACCTGTTAAAAACCAAAGATAGTTCGTACACTCTCAAAGAGGTCATCTATCAGCTGAATAATAACCATTAAAACCACCACTACTCCCACCAGGGTCAGCATCTGAGCCTGTTCATCCTTATCTGCCTGACGCAGGACGATATTCATAATGGAGATAAAGATGCCGATCCCTGCGATCTTAAAAATAAGGTCGATATCCACCACTATTCCCCCTAATATAGAATCAGGACCAGCATCAATCCTATTAACAATCCACCATAATGCCAGATCTTGCTGTATCTATCCATCTGATCCCTGGCCTCTCTCTCCAGCTGTTCCATTCGCAGCTGAAGGTTCTTAAAGGCTCTTCTTTGATGGTCTTTATCTCCCTGACCCAGAGATTGACCCAGCTTTAGCAGGACTCTTCTTTCACCTGATCGTAACAAAAAGAGACTCTCGGTTTCATACAGGGACCTCTTCCAGGCCCTAAAGAAGCTTATCCCTGCCTTAGACTGCATTCCCCCTGCAGCGGTAAAGAAGAGCTCTCTAACCTCTGAATCCATTCTCTCACCAGTCCCCTGCAGGGCTTCAGGCAGAGGGCGGGAGAGGGTCAGCATCTCCTCCTCCAAAAAGGCCAGGGCTGTCCTTAGATCAAGCAATAGATGATAACGACGACGATAGGAGGCAGCCATCAGCAACCCCATGGAGATGGCCGATCCCAGAATCATTAGATTTCCCAGAAACTTGAGCATTCAACTCCTTCCCTCCCCTGCAGGCAGTTTCCCTGACCGTTAAAGACCCCCTCGATGGTGCCGGCACCCTCTCTACGGCTTAGAACCACCAGTCGTTGAAAGTAACCCATCTTCAGCAGGGGTGAGATAGCAGGCCTTCGCTTCAACTCGCTGCGAGAGGAAGCATGGGCAGTGGCAATAACCTGCACCCCACACTTCATGGCCTCCCTGAGAGCCTTAATGTCCTCTACCCCCCCAATCTCATCAGTGACAAGTACCTCAGGTGAAAGGGAACGGATAAGAAGCATCATCCCCTGAGCCTTGGGAACTGCATCCAGCAGATCAGTCCTGATGCCAATGCTGTTCTGAGGCATACCCTGGTAGGCACCACCGATCTCAGATCTCTCATCAACCACCCCTACCTTAACCCCGGTAAAGCCCATATGAGGGACTCCATTACTAATCTGCCGTGCCAGATCTCTAAGCAGGGTTGTCTTACCACAACCCGGAGGAGAGATGATTAGTGTGTTTTGAACCCGGTCTGGAGCACTAAGCAGGCTATCCAGCAGAGGCCCGGCCACCCCCGGCAGCTCCCGGGAAAGACGGATATTAAAGCTGGAAATATGACGGAGAGATGAGAGCTGACCATCCCTGATTACTCCCCGGCCACTAAACCCCACCCGGTGCCCTCCCTTCAGGGTCAGGTATCCCTGGCGCAGCTCCTCCTCCATGGCATAAAGGGAGTTTTTACTGAGCAAAAGCAGAGTCTGATGAAGGTCCTTCTCTGTCAGGCAGTAAGCCTCTGATGGTTCCTCAGCCCTCTCCCCCCGGTTGTTTAAAAACAATTCACCCTCCCTGGTGATAAGCTGCAGGGGCCTGCCCCTGCGCAACCTGATCTCCTCTAAGGGTTCCAGGGTAGAGGGGCTTAGAAACTCCATAATCTCTCTGATCTCAGAGGCCAGATAAGGAAGAATCTCCTCCCTGAGTGTCTCCTTAATATCCATAGCAATCCCTCCCTGTCCTTCTATGGAAATATTATGTCCGGGATGGAAAATTATGAAGGAAATAATTTATCCTGTCCAATAAGTGCAGATAGCCTCCCTCTGCCAATAAAGGCTGTGGAAGGCTTCTGACTCCCTTCACATCACAAAAACCAGTGCTAAATAAATTGGAGAGCTTAAGTAACCCACAAAAAGAGGGAAGAGCAGCTGTCCTGCATAACCGGTAAAGTAACAGGAGCGGGAGAATAACCACCATAGAGTAGGACCAGCTTCACAGCTGGGACCCCTCGTCAAACTGCACGTACGGT
>CAZXKH010000003.1:0-20798 GCA_964641385.1 uncultured Clostridia bacterium
TTAATAAAGAAGAGTGGTGCTGATCCCATCTGCAAAGTCAACATATAAACTGCCATCCAAGAGATAGCCTTCAAAGTATATCTCAGCCAGCTGACGGCCGGTAGCAGGATCTTTGATCTGACCCACCTTTTGCATTTCATCATGCTCTTCATAATCAATGGCCAAGTCAATATCCAGTCCCCGATTATCCTCAGCCTGGAAAACAAACTCCTCTTCTGATGTTTGCATTGTACCCTTTATATAGTCTTCATTGATAAAAACCAGAGTGTAATCCGAATTCAGCTCCTTCATTCCCTCTCTCTCCAGCTCTACCTCCACAGTAAAGGGATGGAAGCCATCCTTTTCGAACTTGCCGCTCAGATCCAGATCAGCATCCAGGAAGTTATCTTCGCTTTCCTCTTCCGACAAATCAAACTGGCTGTAATCCAGATTCAGTTCCAGAAAAGCTGCTTCATCCATGGAACCCAGATAGACACTCTCATCCCACGCCTCATACTTACCATCAAGGGTGATAGTTGTAGGCAAAGAGATAGCTATATCCTGGTCATTATCTTCGAACTGGTGAGAGCTGTCAAAGCTAATATCCAGTTCTCCGTCCAGGCGGGCCACATCAATTAATTCTATGTCACCCGAAAGCTCCATGCTATCCATAAAGATCTCCATCCTGTCTTCATCCAGTTCATACTCCAGTCCCTGGATCTTATAATTACCTCCGGTGTTTAGATATGGAGAGTCAAAGCTGCCACCAATTTCCAGCGAGTTCTGACTCCCTTCCATCCACAGGTCAAGGGTCACTGCTCCAAAGTCCCTCTCTTCACCATCGATTATAATGGTAGAACTGTCTGTAATCTTTCCCTCAAGGTCGATTCTGCCTTCCCCTGGCAGGATAATCTTCTCCCTTTCATCTTCCAGTATCAATTGATGTTGATCAGAGGACTCGATTTTAAAATTAAACCCGTAATCCAGCTGATCATCAACCTCAGAACTATGACTGTAATCAAATTCTGCCTGACTTAAATCGATAACATGATAGTCGTCTTCAGAATAGGTGATTTCATCTAATCTGCTGGCAGAGATAATAACAGTTTGATCTTCATAATTTAAAGTCCATTCCCAATCATCTTTTTCATCGAATTCATCATCGATATCTGCTTTCTCATCAACTTCTAGCCCTTCATCATTGCTGGTAAGTGTATATTCTCCGGGAGCCCCAAAGTCTGCTTTCATATCTTCCCACCCACCAAGAATATCTGCCTGCCAGGTGGAGAGCAGTAGTTCGATTCGGGCCATCCTGCCTCCCAGCTCTTTCATATAGGGGCTTACCTGATTGGTCAAATTATCCTCTATTGTTTCCAGCTCCTGGTCCATGGTCTCTCTCAACTGAGTGCCACTATCGTTGATAGAAGCAACCAGATCCTTGGCATCTTCAACAGTCAATTCTTCATCCTCATCTTCATCGTCAGGATCCTTTGTATCTTTGAAGACCGCAGTTAACTCTTTGTCACCATCCATCGTTATTTGATACTCATTTCCCTCTTTATGGCTGACCTGACCGGCATCAGTCCCTGACCAGCCATCAAATTCATAGTCATCAGCAGGGTCAACAGCTAAAGTAACAATGGTATCCTCTTCGAATTCTCCACCCTCAGGCTCTACTTCTCCCTGCCCTTCAATATTAACTGTCAGCTGATAGAAAGTCTCTTCCGGAGTAATATCGTCATCATCAGATAAGAAATCGAGACAACCAGTCGTTACTACCATCAATCCCAACAATAGTACTGATAGGAGTAATAGCTTACGACTATTAATTGGCAACCCTCCTCTGTTCTTTCATTTATTATCATAGGCTTAACATTGATCAAATCATTCTAATTCCTGTCCCAATGACTGCTTTTTAGCAGTAAAGGTACCTCTTGTTTTCAATACCTGAGCCCTTATCCGTCTTTTGATACTGATTGCAACAGGATTGGCCGTTACAGATTACCCCCCCTCTTTATTATTGCCTGCATCCATGAAATGACTTAAAACCAATGACTTATAGGAAAGATGATGGCAGATAAAATACTTTTATCTGCCTGCCTTCTAAATCTTAAAGTTTAGAAACCAAAGAAATTGGCTAAAAGAAAATGTTCTCCAGGTAAAGCCCTGTTCCTTGCCAGAATTAAGTAGTTGCAATTTTTTCTTCAGCTCCAGCTATGGGTTCACTTAATAAGAATGAGAAGATTATTAGTAAATAGCAAGGCCTTTATTTAATGCTCCCAAACTATTACACCGCATAATATTAATTTTATGACAAAATTCTACAAATTACAAAACTCCTATGTAATAACAAAGGGAGAGCACAGGCAAAATAAGGCAATAAGTGCCTAATGTGGCCTTCTGTCTGCTATTTTATAACCTGCATAGGGTTTAATGGAGTCTCTCATTTTAAGATGGAAACTATTACCTGAATAAAGCAACAGTATCTGCCTGCACCTGTGGTGCCTGTTTCTTAGAAATATCTCTGAGCACAGAACATCTTTTTTGCACAGCAATATCAATCCAGGCTGGGATATATTTCATCTATTCCCCCTCCTGTCTGCTAACCTCCTCCAGCAGCAGGGTCACTCCATGGGGCTGGATGTGGGCATAACCCCCGGTGGTAAAGATCCTCTCCTCCTCTTCACCTATCTTATACCTGATAGGTCCCTCTCTGAGAGAAGTAATTAAAGGAGTATGCCCGGGTAAAACTCCCAGCTGTCCCTCACTGCCGGGTAAAACAACCAGATCCACCTCCCGCTTTAGGAAAAGCTGCCGGGAGGTCATTACTTTCAGTTCAATCAACCCCAACCACCTCCTGGATGCTGCCCCGCAGCTGAAAGTCCTCCTCTGGCCTCTGATCATGTCTTCCCTCCAGGATCTCCTTACAGCCCCTGACTGTCTCCTCCAGGGTCAGGTACTTACCCTTACGGCCGGTAAACTGCTGAGCTACAAAGAAGGGCTGGGAGAGAAAGCGCTCCAGCCTGCGAGCCCTGGCCACCACCTGCTTATCCTCCTCAGAGAGCTCCTCTCTGCCCAGGATGGCGATAATATCCTGCAGATCGCGATGGCGCTGCAGCACCTGCTGCACCTCCCGGGCCACCCGGTAGTGTTCCTCGCCGATCACTGCCGGATCAAGGAGCCGGGAGGTAGAGGCCAGGGGATCTACAGCCGGGTAGATGCCCCTGGCTGCTATCTCTCGGGAGAGGACGGTGGTGGCATCAAGGTGAGCAAAGGTGGTGGCCGGTGCCGGATCCGTTAGATCATCGGCCGGGACATAGACCGCCTGCACCGAGGTGATAGAACCCCTAACCGTGGAAGTAATCCGCTCCTGTAAAAGCCCCAGATCGGTGGCCAGGGTGGGCTGGTAACCAACTGCTGAGGGCATCCGCCCCAGCAGGGTAGAGACCTCTGTGCCAGCCTGGATGAAACGAAAAATGTTGTCGATAAAGAGCAGCACATCCCCTCCCAGGCGGTCACGAAAGTATTCAGCCATGGTCAGTGCTGTCAGAGCCACTCTCATTCTGGCCCCGGGGGGTTCATTCATCTGCCCAAAAACCAGGGTGGTCCGCTCCAGGACACCTGAATCCTTCATCTCCAACCAGAGCTCATTACCCTCCCGGCTGCGCTCTCCCACCCCGGCAAAGACTGAATAGCCGCCATGCTTTAAACCCACATTGTGGATCAGTTCCATGATCAGAATCGTCTTCCCCACTCCAGCTCCCCCGAAGAGGCCCACCTTACCTCCCCGGGGATAGGGGGCCAGCAGATCAACCACCTTGATACCGGTTTCAAAGACCTCGGTGGTAGTCTCCTGTTCTCTGTGAGGCGGTGGAGGACGATGGATGGATTTCAGTTTAAACTCCCCCTCCAGCTCCCCCTGCCCATCAATGGGCTCTCCCAGGACGTTAAAGATCCTGCCAAGGGTGGCCTTACCCACCGGCACCTTCAGGGGAGCACCGGTGGGGTAAGCCTGCCTGCCCCTGACCAGACCGGAGGTGGAGGAGGTGGCCAGGGTCCTGACCCGGCCCCCTCCCAGGTGATGCATCACCTCCAGCATCAGGGAAGGATGAGATTCACTGGCAGGCAGCAATACTGCCTCTGTGATCTCTGGCAGCTCCTCTTCATTAAACTTAAGATCAACCACCGGCCCCATAACACTGATTACCCGACCTTCACAATTCTTCTCCATTACTTCGTAGGCTACCATGCTCTAAGGGCCTCAGCACCTCCCATAATCTCTGCAATCTCGGCCGTGATCTCTCGCTGCCGGAGGCGGTTCAGCTCCCCCTCAAGCTCCTCCAGCAGCTGGCCTGCATTCTCTGTGGCTGCCTCCATGGCCATCATCCGGGCTGCAGACTCAGAGACCCTTGATTCCAGCAGTAATCCCTGCAGCCTGAGAGAAAGATAATCAGGAAGGAAGCTGGCAAAGAGCCGGACAGGACCTGGTTCAAAGAGGGGCTCACTGCCCCCCTCTGAGCGATGAAGGGGCAAAAGCCTGAGCACCTTTACCTGTTGCTTAAAGACTGTTATAAAGGAGGAGTAAAGAACCTTTACTTCCTGCAGGCCCTGCTGGCGAAAGAGGCGGAGCAGCCCATCGGATATCTCTCCTGCCAGTCCGGGACCGGGAATGGTCTCCACCTCTATCCACTGATAAAGAGGTTTAAGACCCCGGTGCTTAAAAAAATCCACTCCCTGCTTTCCCACCACCAGCGGTATCCATTTCCGGTTTCTATGCTCCTCCAGCAGCCTCCGGGTGTATTTGAATAACCTGCTGTTATGGCCACCACAGAGTCCCCGCTGGGAGCTGATCAACAGCAGGGCCGCTTTATTACTGTTCCCGGATCTAAAGAGGGGATGCTCCTCCCCCATTCCCCTGCTTAGCTTTTGCATCAGAATCTCCATTTCCTTTAAATAGGGGCCAAGGGACTCCAGCCTATCACGGCCCTTCTTCAGCCTCCGGCTGGCGATCATCCTCAGGGCCCTGGTGATGGTCCGGGTCTCCCTGATCCCCCTCAGCCGGTTTGTTATCCTCCTTTTGTTTACCACTTCCCTGCTCCTCCTCTGATAAAAAAAGATCTATCAAGTCCTGGATTATACCCTTTAACCTCTTTTCTAATGCCGGTGAGAGCCCCTCCCTTACCTCTCTGATCAGGGCCGGGTCCTCCTCCTTCAGATGGAGGAAAAGAGCTGCTTCAAAGTCTCTAATCCTGTCCACAGGCAGGGGTTTTAGCAGACCCTCCACCACCGCATAGATAATCACCACCTGCAGGCCGGGATCCAGAGGCTGATAACGGTCCTGTTTTAAAACCTCCAGGATCCTCTCTCCCCGGGAGAGGTGTTTTCTGGTGGCCGGATCAAGCTCTGTACCGAAGCGGGCAAAGGCCTCCAGCTCCCGGTAGTGAGCAAGTTGAAGCCTGAGATCACCCGAAACCTGCTGCATACCTTCAGGCTGGGCATCCCCTCCCACCCTGGAGACCGAAAGCCCTACATTAATGGCCGGCCTCAGACCGGCAAAAAAGAGTTCCTCCTCCAGATAGATCTGACCATCGGTGATAGAGATAACATTGGTGGGGATATAGGCCGAGATATCACCGGCCTGAGTCTCCACAATGGGCAGGGCGGTAAGGGAGCCTCCTCCCCCTTCCTCATTTAATCTGGCCGCCCGCTCCAGCAGGCGGGAATGCAGATAAAAGACATCACCGGGGTAGGCTTCCCTGCCCGGAGGGCGACGAAGGAGCAGTGAGATTTCCCGGTAGGCCACAGCATGTTTGCTCAGATCATCATAAACCACCAGGGCCTCCTTACCCTCCAGCATAAAATGCTCGGCCATGGTACAGCCGCTGAAGGGAGCCAGATAGCGCTGGGCAGCGGGAGCACTGGCAGGAGCAGAGACCACAGTGGTAAAGTCCATGGCCCCCTCCCTTTTCAGTGCCTCTACCAGGGAGGCCACAGTAGAGGCCTTCTGACCGATGGCCACATAGACACAGAGGAGATCTGAATGGCGTTGATTGATAATCGCATCAAGGGCCAGAGAGGTTTTGCCCGTCTGACGATCACCGATGATCAGCTCCCGCTGCCCCCGGCCCACAGGTACCAGGGCATCTACAGCCTTCAGCCCGGTCTGTAAGGGCTTTGAGACCGGCTGCCGATCAACCACTGAGGGAGCAGGGCTCTCCACCGGCCTACAGGTTGAGGAATTCAGATCCCCTCTATCATCAAGGGGTTCTCCCAGGGCATTGACCGTCCTCCCCAGCAGCTCCTCCCCCACCGGCACCTCCACCATGCTGCCGGGTCGCTGGACCCGTCCACCCTCCTCCACCAGGCGGTCATCACCCAGGAGGACTGCCCCCACAGCCTCCTCTTCCAGATTAAGGGCCAGACCCTTAACCCCCTGGGGAAACTCCAGCAGCTCACCGGCCATTACTCCCTCCAGACCCTGGAGGCGAGCGATACCATCTCCCACCGAGATCACCCAGCCCAGCTCCTCCAGCTCCAGTTCCTCTTCATAGGCCCTAATCCGCTGCCTGAGCAGGGAGGTTATCTCCTCTGTTTTAAGCCTCATTGCCTCAACACTCCTTTAGGCCAGTAAAGTCCTTTCCATCTCTCTCAGTGCACCCTTAAGACTCAGATCAAGCTCCCTGTCCTCCAGCCTGAGAACCAGCCCCCCCAGCAGCCGGGGATCAGTATCCCTGATCAACTGCACCGGCTCCCCGAACCTCTCCTCCAGCAGGGCAGACAGGCTCTTCTCCAGGCTCTCTGCAAGGGGCAGGGCACTTACCAGCTCCACCCTCAGTGGCCCCCTGCCCTTACGCAAGAGCTCCTCCAGCTGCTCCAGAATCTCCTCTAACCCCAGGAGCCGATTCTCATCCAGAAGCAATTGAAAGAAAAGATGGAGGGGTAAAGAAAAACCCTCCGATAACAGCTCCTCCAGCAAAGCACTCTTCTTGCTGCGTGAGGGAGCAGGATGCTTAAGAAACTTCAGGATATTCGGTTCAGCGGCCAGGATCTCCCTGAGCTCCTTTAAATCTCCTGCCAGGCGAAGGAGCTGATCCTCCTCCTGATAGAGATTAAAGAGGGCCCGGGCCAGCACAGCATCATTTGTCACTGCCGTCCACCAGCTTCATGCGGGAGAGTCTCTCCACTGCCTGTTCCTGCAGCCGCTGGTGGAGCTCCCCATCAAGGCCATCCTCAAGCAGCCTGGAGGCTACCTGTACAGCCAGGTGACCCGTCTCCTGTCTCAGGCTCTGACGAGCCTGCTCTCTGGCCAGCTTTAACCTCTGTTGACTGCGCAGGCTCTCAGCCTCCAGTTCCTCCCGGCCACGGTCCAACAACCTCTTTTTAATCTCCTTACCCCTCTCAGCAGCCCCTTCCCTGAGCTGTCGGGCCTCTATTCTCGCCTCTTTAAGTTCCTGACGGGCCTTTTCCTTAAGCTCCCCGGCCCTGCTCCTTTCCTCCCGGGCCTTAAGTATTCTCTCCTTCACTTCCCTGCTTCTTTTTTCCAGCAGCTGCTGAAGGGGATGATAGAGAAAGTAGTTTAAGAGTAAAAGTAAAAGGATAAAGTTAATAATCTGCCAGATCAGGGGAGCACCAATCTCCATTAAAGGCTTCAGCTCCTTTTTATATTACTGTCAGCAGGCTGGCAAAGAAGGGACGGGCAAAAAAGAAAAGCAGTAACAGAGCCACCACCAGGGCATAGATCCCCGTTGATTCAGCAATGGCATTACCCAGGAGCATGGTCCTTAGAATCTGGCCCTCAGCTTCAGGCTGACGGGCAACGGCCTCCACCGCCTTACCACCCACAAAACCCTGACCGATACCGGGTCCAATCCCGGCCATCATGGCCAGGCCGGCCCCCAGAGCAGAGGCGGCAAAGACCACCAGACTGATCAGCTGGGCATTACTTAACCCTTCCATCTTTCTCCACCTCCCTTCCCTGATGGCCGGTTAATTCCACGGCCAAATAGGCAACAGTCAGCATGGTAAAGATAAAGGCATGCAAAAGGCCAATAAAGAGGTTAAACCAGGCAGCAAGGGGCACAGGCACCACCCAGGGAAAAAACATGGCCACTACAGCCACCACCAGTCCACCACCGAAGATATTACCAAAGAGTCGGAAGGAGAGGGAGATGGGTTTGGCCAGCTCACCCAGTAGATTGATGGGCAAAAGCAGCCAGCTGGGCTCCACATAACCCTTCAGATAGGGGATTAAACCCTTTTCTCTCAGGGAATAAAAATGAAGATAGAAGAAGACGATCAGTGCCCAGGCCAGTGGACCATTTATGTCTTCAGAGGGTGAGGTCACCCCCGGTAAGATAGCCATCAGGTTGGAGGCAGTAATAAAGAGGGCCAGGGTCATCACCAGGGGCAGATGCCTGCTGCCCTCCTCCCCCATCATCAGCTCCAGCAAACCCGCTACAGCCTCATAGATCAGCTCCAGGCCGGCCTGCAGATAACCGGGTACCAGTTTAAAACGTGGCGACAGATAAAGAGAGAAGAGAAATAGAAGAGCCATTATAATCCAGCTGGCAAGAACAGTCTCGGTAATACCCAGCTGAAGAATCCGGTCGGGAACCAGATCCAGGAAAAACCCCATTTTCCATTCCCACCATCCTTACCCCTTAAGTTTGAGCAGAATAATCACCGGTTTGGGTAGCAGAAGGCCCACAGCCGCCCCGGCAAAGGCCTCCAGCCCGTACTCCAGCATCAACAGCATAATGACAGCCGAGAGGAGATAACGTCTCAGGTAACCGGGCAGGAAATTGGGAGCCTGTTTCCCTCTCCTCCTCTCCCAGAAGCGAAGCTGGAAGGAGGCCAGACGCCAGAAATTAAAGGCAGCCCCCAGTCCACCCAGCATTAGTCCCAGCATCAGCTGCCGGTAACCAAGAAGATACAGTGTTACAGAGCCGGCAAAAGCTGCAACCAGAATACCCCAAATCACAGCCATTTGCAGCCGATGGTACTCTTTCATTTTCTTCATCGGGATTAGTATGAACAAAAAGGGATTATTTTAAACCCCGGGCGGAGAGAACACCCCCAAAACTGTTGCAATATTAAAAATTAAGATAAAAAAAGAGGAATAACATCTTATACCGAGAAATCTAATTGTGAATGTCTATAAATCATCATCTAAGGTGGTGACAGTATTTGGCCCTAAAGGTTCTTAAGCAATTAAAGGCAGCGGAAGAGAAGGCAGGTGAGATGAAAGAGAAGGCCCGGCGGGAATCAGAGGAGATGGTAGAAGAAGCCCGTCAAGAGGCTGAAAGGGTTTTAACAGAGGCCCGGAAAAGAGCTCAGAAAGAGGCTGAAGCCATTAAAAATGAGGCAGAAGCTACAGCCAGGAGAATGGAGGAGAAGATCAAAGAAGAGAACCAAAAGGAACTGGAAGCTCTGAAAAAAAAGGCTTCGAAAAAGAGAGAAAGGGCAAAAAAGCTAGTTCTGGAGAGGGTTGTTGCAACCAATGGCAATCATTAAAATGAAAAAGGGCTTTATCATTGGACACCAGAGTAACCGCCCCTCAGTGATCTCTCTTTTGCAGAGACTGGATATGCTGGAGATTACTCAGACTGGAGAGGACCTCTCAGGGGATGAGTTTTTACAGCCTGAGGAGATCCCCTCTGAAATAGAGGAGGTCGAAGCCAGGCTGAGTAAGATGCGTTATGCCATTGATTTTCTGGAGGGCTTTGAAGAGGTTAAAAAGAGCCTGATAGAACAGTTTGCCAGCTCCAAGGTCTACCTGGAGGAAAAAGACTTCAGGGCCTACCTGGAGCAGGAGGAAGAATGCCAGCAGCTCCACGAAGAGTGTAGAGAGCTTGATCAGCAGTTATCTGATCTGATAAGCAGGTCCAAGCAGCTTGAGGAGGAGAGAGAACAGCTGACTCACTGGAGCCAGCTTGATCTGCCACTGGAGGAACTGAAGGGCACCGCAAGACTGAAGATCTTTACCGGCCGGCTGGATAAAAAGGAGTGGGATCAGTACCACCAACAGCTGGCAGAAGAGATGGAGGCCTATCATCTGGAGGCCCTGCCAGTTGAGGATAGTAAGGAACAGCTCTTTCTGATTATCCATCTCAGAGAAGAGGAAGAACTCCTCTCCCGGATAAATGGAGAGTTCGAAGTTACAGCTGATGAACTGCCCACTGCCGGCTGTACAGCTGCTGAGCGGGTAAAAGAAATTGATGCAGAGCTAAAAAAACTGCAGGAACAAGAAAAGAACCTGAGAAGAGAAATCAAAGAACTGGTGGATAAAAAGGAACTATTGTTGACCCATTATGATGCAGCCCTAATGAAGAGAGAACAGCTGCAGGTGCTTGATTCCACTGCCAGCAGCAACAACCTCTTTGTCATCGAAGGCTGGATTAGAAGTGATGATGAAGATAGTTTAAAGGAGAATCTGCAGGAGATCTCAGAGGAAATTGTTTATGATTCGCGTCCTCCTCTGGAGGAAGAGACACCACCAATTACTCTTAAAAACCATCAGGCGGTGGCACCCTTTGAGGTTGTCACCCAGCTCTACGGCATGCCCAATAACCGTGACATAGATCCCACCACCGCCATGGCACCCTTCTTCTTTTTCTTCTTCGGACTCTGCCTGACTGATGCCGGTTACGGCATTGTTCTGGCTCTTTTGTCCATCCTTGCCCTGCAGAAGATCAGAATGAAGGGACAGGCCAAAAAGCTCTTTCAGCTGCTCTTTTTAGGTGGTATCTCCACCTTTCTGCTGGGAGTTCTGACCGGAGGCTGGTTTGGAGACCTGCTTCCCTTTGGCGATATCTGGTTTGATCCCAGTGAGCAAACCATGTACTTTCTCATAGTCTCACTGATAGTTGGTGTGATCCATGTTTATGCTGCTTTGATCATGCAGTTCTACAAGAACTACATCCATGACCGGGTGGCCGATGCCCTGATGGATCAGGGGCTGTGGCTTGTCTTTTTAACCGGTCTACTGATGAAGTTTGTAGTACCCATGGCCCTGGAGTCTGGAGCAGTAGAGATGATCGGTAACATCTTTGCCGTCCTGGGAGCAGCAGGTCTGCTGCTGACACAGGGACGTGATAAGAAGAACATTATTGCCCGACTGGGAAGTGGCATCTTAAGCTTCTATGATATCATACAGTACGGCAGTGATGTGCTATCCTATTCCCGTCTTCTGGCCCTGGGACTGGCCACCACCGTCATCGCCACAGTAATCAATGACATTGCCAGTATGGTAACAGGCGTTCCCTTTATCGGTTACCTGCTCTTTGTCCTAATTTTGGTGGTGGGCCACCTCTTTAACCTGGTGATTAACCTGGTCAGTGCCTATGTCCACACCAGCCGCCTGCAGTACGTGGAGTTCTTTAGCAAGTTCATGCAGGCTGGAGGCACCCCCTTTGCTCCCTTCGGTATTAAAACTGAATACATCGATCTGGAGCTCAGCGGAGAAGATCAGGGCTACCGGCTGAAGAGGGATCTATCAGCGACAGAATACCAGGCTTAAAAAAATATAATCTGAAGACTATAACTTAAGGAGGATTTATTAATGGAGATTACTACTGGCTTAATACTGGCAATCCTGGGAGCATCCCTGGGAGTGGGACTGGCAGGAATTGGTTCGGCAATCGGTGTGGGTATCGCAGGTGAGAGTGCAGCAGGTCTGATGGCCGAGGATCCGGATAAGTTTGGACAGGCCCTGCTCCTGCAGGCCATGCCTGGAACCCAGGGTATCTACGGACTGCTGACCGGCTTTCTGGTCATGATGGAGATCGGAATAATTGGTGACCCGGTACATGTCAGTACCGAGGCCGGCCTGGGAATCATTATGGCTGTTCTACCCATCGCCATTGTGGGACTGGTTTCCGGTATCTTTCAGGGACGTGTTACCGCCACCGGTATCGGCCTGATAGCCAAACGCCCCGAGGAGCTTGGTAAGGCCATTACCTTCTCCGCTATCGTGGAGACCTATGCCGTCTTTGCCTTCCTGGCCACCCTCCTCCTGCTTGGAGGTGTACCTATTGGCTAATGTGGAGGCCTTAGAAAAACGCCTTCTGGAAGAGGCCCGGGAGGAGGCCGCTGAGATCAAAGCAGAGGGTAAAGAAAGAGCCCGCAAGATCGAGAAAGAGGCTCAAAAAAGGGCCCAGGAGGAAAGTGAAGCCATTATTGACCGGGCCAGAGAAGAGGCAGAAGAGATTAAGGATAGAAACCAGACCATGGCCCGGCTGGAGGGAAAAAAGGAACTGCTGACGCAGAAACAGCTGGAAATCCAGGCTCTATTCAATGAAGTAATGGAGGAGATCCAGCAGCTGGACAGGGACCGTTACACTGAAATCATCACCGAGATGCTGCTGGAACAGGCTGCAGGAGAAGCCGAGGTAATCTTCTCTCCCCGAGACAGAGAAGAGCTGGGAACAGAATTTATCGCTCACATCAATAAAAAACTGAAGTCCTCCGGTAAAAAGGGAGAGCTGAAACTCTCAGAGGAAAGCCGGGAGATCAAAGCCGGTTTCATCCTCAAAGAGAAGGGCGTGGAGAACAACAACTCCTTCGAGGAACTCCTCTCCATCCAGCGGGAGGAGCTGGAGGCAGAGGTAGCCCGGGTGCTCTTTAAGTAAGGTTAAAAGGAGGAAGATCTTTGACTGCTATAGATTATGGTAATCCAGTAACCAGAATCAGGGCCTGTGAAACAGGGCTGCTCGATCAGAGCCGCTTTAATCGCTTGCTGCAGGTCTCCCGGGTAGAGGAGATGCTGAAGGTCCTGAAGGAAACAGAATATGGTGCTCATATCGATAGACTGGAGAGCATTAATGACTACGAAGAGATGCTGGAGGATGAGCTATCACGGGTCCATTTACTGCTGCAGGAGCTGATCAAAAACCCACTGCTTAAGCAGATAATTACCCTGCCCAATGATCTTCACAACCTGAAGGTGCTGTTAAAATCAAGACAGCTGGATGAGGTTCAGTCTCAGCTCTTTCAGCCCCGGGGACAGATTGAGATAGAGGAGCTGACCCGGCTGGTGGAAGAAGAAGACTGGAACCGGATCTCAGAACACCTGGGTAAGGGCCTGGCTGAAGCTCTCTTACAGCTAAAGGAGGAGACTGACCCCCAGCAGGTCGAACTGCTGCTTGACAGGGCCCAGTACAAGATACTGCTCAGGCTGGCAAAAAAGATGGGCAGCAGTCTTCTAGAGGGGCTTTTTATAAAGAAGATCGACCTGCTCAACATTGAGATTACCATCAGGATCAAGGCCATGGGAGGAGATAAGGAGCTCCTTCGTCAGGCCCTTTTGCCGGGAGGAGATATTGACCCAGACCTGCTGCTGAAGAACTTAAATGAACCCCTTTCCAGCCTTGCCGGCAGCCTGGCACGAAGCGATTACGGACAGCTGGTGGCAGAGGGTATTGAATACTTGCAGAAAAAGGAGTCTCTGACAGGCTATGAAAAGATGGCCGATGACTTCCTGATGAAATATGTACAGCAAAGCAGGTTCATCCACTTTGGCCCAGAACCCATTTACTCCTATCTCTGGGTCAAGGAGAAGGAGATAGAAAACCTGAGGATAATCCTGATCGGCAGACATAACAATCTGCCGGAAACAGAAATTAGGGAAAGGTTGCGTGATCTCAATGCATAGGATCGCCGCCATAGGAGACAAGGATTCGATACTTGGCTTTAAGGCCCTGGGAATCTCCATCTTTCCGGCATCAGATAAAAAAGAAGCTAAAGACTGCCTTCAGGAGGCACGGGAAAGAGACCATGCCATTATCTTTATTACCGAACCCCTGCTGGAGGAGATTGAGCCGTTAATCAACGAAATGAACCGGGAGCTACTTCCGGCCATCATTCCTATCCCCAACAACCAGGGCAGCACAGGCAAGGCCAGGGAACGAATGAGAAAGATGGTTGAAAAGGCCGTGGGAGTAGATATCCTGTTTGAGAAAGAGGGAGATAATTAAATGGAAGTAGGGACAGTAATTAAGGTATCCGGGCCACTGGTAGTGGCCGAGGGTATGGATAATGTAAAGATGTACGATGTGGTACGGGTAAGTGAAGAAAGAATTATCGGCGAAGTAATTGAACTGCAGAAAGATAGAGCCTCCATCCAGGTCTATGAAGAGACCACCGGTCTGGGACCGGGAGAACCGGTCTACCCCACCGGCCGGCCGCTGAGTGTGGAGCTGGGACCGGGGTTAATTGAATCCATCTATGATGGTATCCAGAGACCCTTAGATCAGATCGTAAAGCAGACCGGAGATAACATTGAACGGGGGGTAGAGATTCCAGGCCTTGACCGTCAGCGCCAGTGGGAGTTCGAACCACGGGTTGAAAAGGGGGCCGAGGTTGGGCCCGGAGATGTGCTGGGTGTCATCCAGGAAACCCCTACCGTTGAGCACCGGCTTATGGTTCCCGCCGGTATTGAAGGAAAAGTTGATAAGATTGAAGCCGGGAAAGCCCGGGTAGAGGATACAGTGGCCGTGATTAAAACCGAAGAGGGCTTAGAGGAGATCAACATGATCCAAAACTGGCCGGTCCGTAAAAGAAGGCCTATTATTTCCCAGCTGACACCGGCCATCCCCCTGGTTACAGGACAGAGGGTAATTGACACCTTCTTCCCGGTCAGCAAGGGGGGTACAGCCTGTATTCCCGGACCCTTTGGCAGTGGTAAGACAGTAGTCCAGCACCAGCTGGCCAAATGGGCTGACTCCGATATCATCGTCTATATTGGCTGTGGTGAACGGGGCAACGAAATGACCGAAGTGCTGCTGGAGTTCCCCGAGCTGGAGGACCCCCACAGCGGAGAACCACTGATGAAGAGAACGGTACTGATCGCCAACACCTCCAACATGCCGGTGGCTGCAAGGGAGGCTTCCATTTACACCGGAACTACCATCGCCGAATACTTCCGGGACATGGGCTACAGTGTGGCCCTGATGGCCGATTCCACCTCCCGCTGGGCCGAAGCTCTAAGAGAGATGTCGGGCAGGATGGAAGAGATGCCAGGTGAAGAGGGCTATCCGGCCTATCTGGGTACCAGGCTGGCGGAATTCTATGAGCGTGCCGGCAGGGTTAAATGCCTGGGCAGTGATGGAAGAGAGGGCAGCCTGACGGCAGTAGGGGCTGTATCTCCACCGGGTGGAGACCTTTCAGAGCCTGTCTCCCAGGCCACCCTGCGTGTGGTAAGGGTCTTCTGGGGACTTGATGCCGGCCTGGCCGCACAGAGACACTTCCCGGCTGTAGACTGGCTGCAGAGCTATTCCCTCTACCTGGATAACATCCAGGAGTACCTGGAGAATGAACTGCATGAAGACTGGTATGAGATCCGCAAGAAGGCAGTGGGACTGCTGCAGGAGGAATCGGAGCTGGAAGAGATCGTAAGGCTGGTTGGTAAGGATGCCCTGTCGGCTGAAAACCGCCTGATCCTTAAGGTCTCCCAGATCATTAGAGAGGACTACCTGCACCAGAATGCTTTCCATGATACAGACACCTATACCTCCCTTAGCAAACAGTATCAGATGTTAAAGATGATCATGGATTACTACCATTACTGCAGTGGCGCCCTGGAGGAAGGAGCGGGGCTTGACAGCTTAACCTCCCTCTCCATCCTGGAGGATATCGCCCGGATGAAATATATTGATGAGAAAGAGTTAGAGGAAAGAATGAATAAACTGCATGACAAGCTCAAGGATGAGATCGAGAATGCTCTGCCTGAGGGCAAGAGTGTCCAGGCAATGAGTGGATCCGGAGGTGGCTTTTGATGGTTAAGGAATATCAGACAGTAAGTGAATTGAGCGGGCCCCTGATGCTGGTTGAACAGGTCACCGAGGTAAAGTACGGTGAGCTGGTGGAGATCAAGACCAGGAATGGGGAGACACGCAGGGGTGAAGTGCTTGAAGCCCAGAGAGGACAGGCCCTGGTCCAGCTCTTCGAAGGCTCATCCGGCCTTAACCTCACTGACAGCAGTGTAAAATTCCTGGGACGGCCGGCTGAACTGGGTGTCTCCGAGGACATGCTGGGCCGGGTTTTTACCGGTTTTGGTGATGTCCGGGATGATGGACCCCGGATCATCCCTGATAAGAGGGTTGATATCAACGGCAGGCCCATTAATCCCTATGCCCGGGAGTATCCGGAGGAGTTTATCCAGACCGGAATCTCAACCATTGACGGTTTGAATACCCTGGTCAGGGGCCAGAAGCTGCCCATCTTTTCCGGTTCCGGACTGCCCCACTCCAAGATAGCAGCCCAGATCGCCCGACAGGCCCGGGTACCGGGTTCTGAAGGCGAATTTGCTGTGGTCTTTGCCGCCATGGGGATTACCTTTGAGGAAGCAGACTTCTTCATCTCTGACTTTAAGAAGACTGGAGCCATCGACCGCTCCATCCTCTTTATTAACCTGGCCGATGACCCGGCCATTGAAAGGATTTCAACCCCCAGGATGGCCCTTAGTGCCTCAGAGTACCTGGCCTTCGATCTGGATATGCACGTGCTGGTAATCATGACCGATATGACCAACTACTGTGATGCACTGCGGGAAGTATCTGCAGCCAGGATGGAAGTCCCGGGACGCAGGGGTTATCCCGGTTATCTCTACACTGACCTCTCTGAAATATATGAACGGGCTGGAAAGATCAAGGGCAAAGAAGGCTCCATAACCAGCTTCCCCATCCTGACCATGCCCGAAGATGATAAGACCCATCCCATTCCTGACCTGACAGGCTATATCACCGAGGGGCAGATCATTCTCAGCCGTGATATACACCGCAGAGGCATCTACCCACCGGTTAATGCCCTGCCCTCGCTCTCCCGTCTCAAGGACAGGGGAATCGGGGCCGGCAGAACCAGGGAGGACCATGCCGATGTCCTAAACCAGCTCTATGCTTCCTATGCCAGGGGTAAAGAGGCCAAGGAACTGGCCGATATCCTGGGTGAGGCTGCCCTGAGCGAAACTGACAAGCAGTTCTCCCACTTCTCCGATCAGTTCGAGGAGAGGTTCGTGCAGCAGGGAGAGTATGAAAACCGTACCATCGAGGAGACCCTTGATCTGGGCTGGGAACTGATGAGTCTGCTGCCGGTTAATGAACTGAAACGGGTTGAGGATGAGTATATCGATAAATATCTGCCCAAAAAAGAGGAATAATAAAGGCGAAGTGAGGGAATAAGATGGCTGAAATTATGAACGTCAATCCCACGCGGATGGAACTCCTTACCCTAAAAAACCGCCATGCCATAGCCGTCAGGGGCCACAAGCTGCTGAAGGATAAAAGGGATGAGCTGATGAGGGAGTTCCTGGAGCTGGTGAAAAGAAACCAGAAGCTGCGCCAGCAGGTAGAGGAAAAACTCTCCCGGGCCTTCTCCCACTTCCTGATGGCCAAGGGGGCCATGTCCGAGGAGGTACTGGAATCCTCCATCATTTTTAAGGAGACCGACCTGGAGGTTGACTGCTCGGAGGGTAACATCATGGGAGTCCCGGTGGCTGAATTTGAGTGGAAAAATGAGGACCAGAATGGACAGGTCTATCCCTATGGTCTGGTCCAGACCTCGGGGGACCTGGATTCCTTCATGGGCCTTCTGACAGAGACCATGACTGACCTGCTGGAACTGGCAGAGGTGGAGAAATCCGTCTGTCTATTGGCAGAGGAGATAGAAAAAACCAGACGTCGGGTAAATGCCTTAGAGCATGTTCTAATTCCCAGGCTGGAGAATACAATCCGTTATATCAGCATGAAGCTGGAGGAGAGAGAAAGGGCCAATCTGACCCGGTTGATGAAGATCAAGGATATCGTCCGGGGCTGAGGGTGACACTGATGCCTGAACCAGATAACCGCTTCGGCTACCTAAAAGCCTTTGCTCTGCTGGGACAGCTGGGCCTCTATATCGCTCTGCCCATACTGGGTGGGGTCCTAATTGGAAGCCACCTTGACAGCCACTTCTCCACCGGGGGAGTGCTGACAGTAGTCGGTATCCTGCTGGGTCTGGTCTCAGGCCTTAGAGGTGCCTATGTGCTGATTATGAAATCCATTGAAGATCTAAAAAAAAACAACAAAAGGGGAGGATGAGGGTGCTCATAAAGACCCTCCCTCCCCTTCAATATTTTTTTGCCTTAAGAATAATAGGACCTATTTTGTTTTTGATTATTTAAATAACTATCGTTAAACAGGAAGGTAATATTATGGATAAAAACAACCGGAAAGGAGTGCAGTGGCTGAACTGGAGACTGCTCCTCTTTCCCTTTCTTGTCAGTCTAATAGAGGGTTTTAACATCACTGGCTTTCTCTCCCTGCTACCCTTTCTCAGGGAGGAGTTTGCCCTAACACTGGTAGAGACCGGCCTCTACTCCACCTTCTCACTAATCACTGCCACCATGATCAGTGTCTACAGCGGCCGAATAGTAGATGGACTGGGTGCCAAAAGGGGAATGGTCCTGGGGGTAATCAGCCTGGGGCTGTTAATGAGCCTCCACTCCCCTGCTCCTGCCTTTCAGCTGATCCTGATCCTGGCCCTGATGCTGGGGCTGGGCTGCAGTCTGCTTATTCCAGCAGTAAACAAGGTAGTTCTGGAGCGGGTACCCCTTAAGAACCGTGCCCTGGCCATGGGTATCGTCTCCTCCGCCTATGGTATCGGGGGCCTGCTGGGAGCAGGTCTGCTACCCCTCTGGGCAGAAGCCATGGGCTGGCGAATGACAGTTCTTCTGCTGGGGTTTTTAACAGTAGTAATCGGGGTTATGGTCCACTTTCTCTTCCATGAAAAGGAAGACCCTGAAAAAGAAACAGAATCCCAAAAAAGCTCTCTTCCCTCCTTTAAAGAGAATATCTTATCAATGCTCAAGAACAGAAGACTGCTCTGGATCTGTGCCCTGAGCAGCAGCTTTGGAATGATTGCCGGAGCAGTGCCGCCCCATTTTGCCATTTTTATGCATCAGGACCTAAATGTTAGCAGGGTTATGGCCGGACTGGGCTTCAGCTCTCTGCAGACAGGTGCCCTGCTCAGCGGTATAGTCTGGGGATTGATCAGTGACAGGTTCTTTGCCGGCAACCGCAGAAAAAGCCTCTTTATGTCCGGTTTCAGCAGTTCGCTGATGCTGCTGATCTTTGCCTTTTTGGTTTACATCTTTCAGCTGCCGCTAAGATTTATCTTTCCCCTCTCCTTTCTCCTGGGCTTCAGCCTCTGGGGCTGGTGGGCACTCTGCTTCGTCATGGTGGGTGAACTAACAGAGGAGAAGTTTTCCGGGCTGGCCACCGGCTTTATACTGGTCTTTATCAGGCTGGGTATGGGGATCAGTCCTCCTGTCTTTGGATTTATTGCTGATCTAAGAGGCAGCTATGATTACAGCTGGGTAATATTTGGAATAACAGGAATAGCATTTACCACCATCTTTTATCTCCTGGCCACCTTTGATGATAAAAGACAGACAATCTGAAAAATAAAGGGTTCATAATAAAAAAAGGACAAAATCCAAGGAGTGAATTTTATGAGCTTCAGTCAAAAGTTAAAAAAAGAAGCAGAAGAGATCTGGCAGGCCTGGTATCAGCACCCCTTTATCACCGGCATCGGTGACGGAAGCCTGCAGAGAGAGAAGTTCGAGTACTGGATCAGACAGGACTATGTCTACCTGATAGAGTATGCCCGGGTATTTGCCTTTGCCGCCGGTAAGGCCAATAAGCTGCAAACCATGCAGCAGTTTGCCCGTTTGCTGGATGGTACCCTGAACACCGAAATGGAACTACACCGAAACTACGCCAACAAATTTGGTATCAGCCACCAGCAACTGGAGGAAGAAACCAAGTCCCCCACCTGTCAGGCCTATACTGACTTCTTAGTAAAAACAGCTGCTACTGGTAGCCTGGCAGAGACCGCAGCTGCACTGCTGCCCTGTTTCTGGGGCTTCCTGGAAATCGGCAAACACCTGGCCCGGACTGGAGATACTTCAGAAAAAAACCCCTACCGGGACTGGATTGAGATGTATAGTTCGGATGAGTTTAAGGACCTGGCCAGCTGGAGCAGAGAACTAATGAACAGGCTGGCAGCAGGATGCACAGAGGAGGAGGAAAAGAAGTTAAAGGAGATCTTCATCACCAGCAGTCGTTATGAGCTTGCCTTCTGGGAGATGGCAGAGAAGATGGAGGAATGGGAGGTATAATTTCCTCTCTTATCCAGTTATTATTATACCTCAGACTGAAGAGATATAAAGCCTGCAAGAGCACCTTCTAAGAAATAAGAAGTGGTTTATTGTCTATTGACTAAAATCGTCGCATTTATATAATCATTAATCTTTGAATTCATAGATTTTCTGAGAATTGTTTCAGTTAAAGGAATAATAGATAGCTATTACCGATACTATCATCACTTTATTTGAAGGAAAGCTTCCGCAAGAAACCTTATTTCGTGAGCACAGCAAAAAAGCAGGGAGGTTGTCAACCTTCAAACCCTGCTTCAATAAATAGCTGCCTTGCAGGTTCATAGTCCGGAAAACCATTCAACAACCAGTTTACTATAGACTCTGCCTCATCATTATTGCCAAGAGCCAAATGGATTCTGGCCTGCATAAGATAGAGATGAAAGCGAGAGTGGGTTCTGGAGGCCTCCTCAAGGGCCGAGAGAGCCCCTTCCAGGTCATCTTCCAGTGCCAGGCCCTGTGCCTTCCAGTAAGCAAAAGAACCCTCAGAGGGGGCCAGTTCAAAGGCCTCCCTCCATAATCCAGTTGCCTCTGACCAGTTCTCCTGTAAGGCCGCCCGCTGCCCCTCCCCTGCCAGCATATGAGCCTGCATACCATCGGCTGCAGGCATAATACCCAAAAGACCCACCAG
>CAZXKH010000004.1:0-20337 GCA_964641385.1 uncultured Clostridia bacterium
CTTCTTGAGACCTCCAATCATGTTGTCCAGGGAAATAAAACCAGTCTGCAGCCCTGATTCCATCTCTTCGTGTTTACGATTAATATAGCCCTGGAAGGACTTCATTAGGGCCTCTTCCATGGTGAAGATATGCTTTTCTCCTTCGGCATCCATGGTGGTGGCAGCATAGATTAGCTCCTGGCTCTGAGCCATACAGGCCGAGAGTGAGAGATCCAGGTCTTCAGCCAGCTCCCTGATGCGGCCAGTGGCATGCATTAGACCGCGGCGGTGAAAGTGTTCCTTTACCAGCTCCACTGCCGGTTCCAGCTCAGAGGGGGAGGTGAAACCCGAAGTTAACTGGTTAATAAGACCCTCAGCATTCTCAAAAAGTCCTCGCTCCTTCATCTGGAGCAGGAGTCTGGTGCGTGAAAGCCTTTCATCCTCCTGAAACTGCTCCAGTAGCAGCTGGTAGATAATCTCAGTTTTCTGGTGGAAAAAATGTTCGCTCTTCAATATATCTGCTATTTCATCTATCTTTTCTGGATGCTGGAGCAGAATTCCCAGGATCTGAAACTCTTCCCTTAGCAGGGGAACCAGGGATTGTTCGGTTAACTCTTCCTCTGTGGCCATTATTCATCACCCCTCTGGGTGTCGCTTATTAGCTGAAGCCTGACCTGCCCTAAAAGGGGCAGATATTTACACATTTCCAGGATCCGCTGCGAAATTCTCTCTCCCATCAGGGAGAATTTATTTTGCAGGCCATCGATATCTAAATTGGTGCTAATTACCAGGGGTTTTTCCTCCCGATAGCGGTGATCGATGATGCTGTATAGAGTGCTGGCAGTGAACTCTGAGGAGTTCTCTGTTCCCAGGTCATCGATTAACAGCAGAGGAACCTCCTGGGTTTCACGGATCATATCCCGATAGTTAATATCACTTTGCTGATCAAAGCTGTGTCTCAGCTCTTCCAGCAGATGGCTGTAGACCATGTACTTAACCCTTGTTCCCTTCTCCAGGGCGGCATTGGCAATACAGCCCAGGAGGTAAGATTTTCCGCTTCCCACCGGACCTGAGATCATCAATCCCCTGACATCCTTACCGCTGACTATCTTTTCAACGAACTGCCGGGCCTCCTTATAGACCAGACGTGCCTGTTGCCTGTGGTTTCTGCCACTGGGTACCTGCTGGCAGCTGGAGTAGCAGTTAAAGCTGGCTTTATCAAAGCTGGCCCGTCTTAGTTTTTTGGGCAGGCTGGATTTTTTTAGGTAACGGCTTATTCTTTTCTCCTTGCGGCAGCTGCAGAGGCGATAGCTGTCATTCTGGGGGTTATAGATTTTACCCCGGTCCTGACAGTGGGGGCAGTCCCAGCTGGGCAGCTTATAATCATGTGGTATATCATATCTGTCCAGCAACCGGCGATAGGCCTCTTTAAGTCTGGCCAGTTCATCCTCTCCTCTGGCAATCTTTTCTTGAGAGGCCTCCTTTAAACCAGCTTTCATCATCCGCAGTTCCTTCTGTAGCTGGTTCAGGGTCCGATCCGCTTCTTTGATTTCTGGGTAATTGCTGTGAATCTGATTAATTCTTCTTTCTGCTGCCAGATATTTCTCTCTCATTTTACTCTGGCATTCTTTACCTTCAAAGACAAAGGACATAGAAAAACACCTCGAAATCGCTTATTCAGCCCAGATAGCAAAGCGTTCGTGAAGAGTCTTTTCTTTTTTTCCTTCAGCTGTACTCTCTTTCTCTTCCACAGGTGGGCTGCTCTGCTCTATGCAATCTTCTGCCTGTTGGATATTTTTAACTCCATTTCTTTTAAAGGGGGTGATAAAGTTTTCCTCTATGTATTTAAGAGATGGATAACGTGAACGACTTCTACGTGTGGCTTCAAAGATAGCATATTTTGCTACTTCCAGTTCAAGAGCTGTATCCTGGGGATGTTTTTCTGTGAGCCAGCTCTCCAGAATTTTTTTCTGAGCACTGTTGTTTTTAAGCTCCCCGGCACTGAGGCCACAAAGTTTTGCCAGTTCCAGGGTCTCCCGGTACAGCCTGTCTCTCTTTTTTAATTCGGCCCTGGTTGTAACCTCATTTTCACGCAGCTCCTTGAGAATTGCCCGCAGGTATTCAAAGACATTACCCCCGCTCTGTTTCTTCTGCCAGACATGAACCCTTCTCAGGATTTCTTTCATCAGCTGTGGCTTAAAGTAATTAAACCATTCTTCAATCTCCTGTCTTAAGTCGGCATCTGGCTCTCTTTGTGAGTAGGACTGCTGGTAGAGATGAACAATTCCCTTAACCAGTTCTTCTTTAGTTACTACTTCCTGCTGCAACAGGATCTCCAGTTCTTCTTTTTGATGAGCGTCCTCTTTACCTTTAAGGGAGATGCTAATTGGTTTGTCCACATTTGTAGGGTCAAGATCGAGAATAGAGATAATTTCCATCTGCTCCAGTTCGTTGATGGCTCTCAGGACATCCTTGCGGGAGCAGCTCAGTGCTTCCACGGCCCGGGAAATTAAAAAACTGCCATCAAGCTCGCAGCCAATAAGAGTTGAGAGATAGAGATAGAGGGAAAGTGTAGGACCCTTTAGCTTACTCAATAGACCGGCTTTAATGGCCTCTTCAGTAATGGTTATCCCCTGTACTTTCCCTTCATTATTTCCCGGGACATAAAAGGAATTAAAAAAGATTCCCTGCATTATTCCTTCCTCCCAACTGTCTTTCAGATAATTCTATTAATTCCAAAGCTCCGAAAAATTAGCTTAAGCCTGCGAAGAGACAATAAAACAGGACTGAAATAAAAAGACATAATTAAGAGCCACTATTTAATGGCACTGCACATTATTTTATCAGAGAGCTCAGTATCTTTCAATCATTAAAAAGCCTGCTGGATGGAAATAATATCTCATTACCTGCAGAGTAGATATTAGCTCGTGATAAATCTTACTTTTTGCTTTAGAGGTAAAAGCTGAACATTATTTGATAAAAGCCAAAAAAAGTTTAGGTTTGTATTGATTATTGAGTCGCTATCTGTTATTATAATTTTGTATTGATCTTTTTAATTGTTTGCTGGTTTTATCTGGAGAAGGGACTATTTCTTTTGACTATTGGTTGGTTTTGGGATTAATGTGATCAGGATGACAATCTTAGGGCGGGTATCTCATAATAAACTATGAGAGGTGGTAAAGGCTGTGACCAACCGGGCAGTAATTGGAGCACAGTGGGGTGATGAGGGTAAGGGACGGATTACTGATTTATTGGCCAGGGAGGCTGATTTAATTGTTCGTTTTCAGGGAGGAAATAATGCCGGCCATACGGTAATTAGTGAAGGGAAAAAGTATGAGCTGCATCTTATACCCTCAGGTATTCTTTATCCGGAGAAGGAATGTGTAATAGGACATGGGGTCCTGGTAGATCCTAAGGTCCTGATCCAGGAGCTGGAGGGTCTCCAGGCCAGAGGGCTCAGAATAAGGGGCTTGTGTATCAGCTCTCAGGCGCATGTGATTCTTCCCTATCATCCTCTGCTGGACAGATTAGAAGAGGACAGGGCCCGGGAGGAGGAGAGTGGAACTACAGGCAGGGGTATTGGCCCCGGATATATGGATAAGGTAGCCCGGCGGGGCATAAGAGTCAGGGATCTCTATTATCCGGAAAGGTTTTCTTCTCTTCTACAGAGAAACTATCGGGCTCTTGAGGGGAGGATGGGACTGGAAGAGCTACCCGCACTGGAAAAGGTTAAAGCAGAATACCTCTCATATGCCTCTCGTTTGGAGCCCTATCTGGTGGAGAACTCTCCCCTGATGATTGCCGAAAGGCTTGCCGAGGGCAAGAAGCTGTTGCTGGAGGGAGCTCAGGGAACACTCCTTGATATTGACCACGGTACTTATCCATATGTTACTTCCTCCAGTCCTACCATCGGCGGTGCCCTGACCGGAAGTGGCATCGGTCCCTCTGTTATCGATCAGGTGCTGGGGGTAACCAAGGCCTATCTGACAAGAGTGGGTAAGGGTCCCTTCCCCACTGAACTAAAGGATAAAAGAGGATTTCTTCTCAGACAGCAGGGAAGCGAGTTTGGTGTTACCACCGGCCGCCCCCGCCGTTGTGGCTGGCTGGACCTGCCTCTTTTGAGACATGCTATCAGGGTTAACGGACTGACAGCTCTGGCCCTGACCAAACTGGATGTTCTCTCCGGTCTGGAGGAGCTTGAGATCTGTAATGCTTATCTCCATCAGGGTAAAGAGTATCGTGATATTTTTCCTGATCCTCTTTTCCTGGCAGAGGCAGAGCCGATCTATACCCGGCTTGAAGGCTGGGAGGAAGACCTTAATCAGATCAGAGAGTGGCAGAATCTACCCCTTAGGGCCCGGAGATATGTTGAATATATTGTCCAGGAGACAGGTGTTCCAGTGGAGCTGATCAGTGTTGGGCCGGGAAGAAATCAGATTATCAAGGGAGGTGTAGAGGACTAATGAAGCTGCTTATTTATGGTGGAGGTGGGCGTGAGCATACCTTAGCCTGGAAGCTACAGGCAAGCCCTGAAGTGGATGAGGTGCTGGTCACTCCTGCCAATGGTGGAATGGAGGATGCTTTTTCTACTCTTTCCATGGCTGATCAAGGGCTTGATCAGCTGGCTGTAAGGGCTGAGGAGGAGGAGATTGATCTAACCGTTGTTGGTCCCGAGGCCCCGCTGGCAGAGGGAATAGTAGATTCCTTTCAACAGCGCGGGCTGCGCATCTTTGGCCCTGATAGAAGGGCAGCAATCATTGAGGGGAGCAAGGTTTTTGCCAAGGAACTGATGGATAAGCACGGGATACCCACTGGAGGTTTTAGGGTCTTTGATGATTCAATTGAAGCCCGAGCTTTTCTGGATTCCTTCTCCGGGCCGGTGGTAGTCAAGGCCGAGGGTCTGGCCGCCGGTAAGGGTGTGGTGGTGGCCAGTGATGGCCAGCAGGCCAGTCAGGCCGTGAAAAAAATTATGGATGACCGTGCCTTTGGAGCTGCCGGGGAGCGGGTGCTGGTGGAAGAGTTTATTAAGGGTGAAGAGGCTTCCATCCTGGCCCTGACAGATGGTGAAGACTTCTTAACCCTGGCTGCCTCCCAGGACCATAAGGCTGCCTATGATGGTGATCGGGGGCCCAATACGGGTGGTATGGGTGCCTTTTCTCCGGCACCAATTATCGATGCTGAATTAGAAACCAGAATTGAGAAAGAGATTCTGCGCCCAACTCTTAGGGCCATGAAAAGTGAAGGCAGGAGTTACCGGGGGGTTCTTTATGCTGGCCTGATGATTACCCCGGAGGGGGATCCTATGGTACTTGAATTCAATTGCCGCTTTGGTGATCCTGAGACCCAGGCGGTCATACCGCGCCTTGAGGATGATCTGCTGCCAGCAATGATGGCTACAATAGAAGGAGGAGTGGGTGGGTTCTCTCTCAGCTGGGATCAGCGGGTGGCCCTCTGTGTAATTATGGCCTCAGGTGGCTATCCTGTAGATTATACTACCGGTTATCCCCTTCAGGGTCTGGATGAACTGGCTCTGGGTGAAGACCTGCTGGTCTTCCATGCCGGAACCAGGAAGGAGGAGGGGCAGCTGGTTACCGATGGTGGAAGAGTGCTGGGAGTTACAGCCCTTGCTGATGGTTTCCCGGCTGCCAGAGATAAGGCCTATCGAGCTGTAGAGAGGATTAATTTTAAGGACTGTCATTACCGGAAAGACATTGGTTCCAGGGCTGTTAATTAAGATTTACCCTCAAGTAGCCGACAAAGATAGCTAATAGGGGCCTGAGGGGAAATAATCGATCAATAAAGAAAGGGGTTATAAAATGACTGAACTGAAAGCAGGAATAGTGATGGGCAGTGATTCTGATCTGGGAGTAATGAAGGAGGTTTGCCAGGTACTTGAGGAGCTGGAAGTGGAATATGAGCTGCGTGTTCTTTCCGCCCACCGGACACCAGAGGCAGTGGATGAATTTATCCAGGGGGCAGAGGAGAGGGGTCTAAAAGTTATTATTGCCGGTGCCGGTAAGGCTGCTCATCTGCCAGGTGTTATCGCCGCTAAGACCGGACTACCGGTAATCGGTGTTCCTATTCTGACCTCCAGCCTCAGCGGTGCCGATTCTCTCTATTCCATGGTCCAGATGCCCAGCGGTTTTCCCGTGGCTACCGTTGCTTTAAATGGGGCCAAAAATGCTGCTCTGCTGGCAGCTCAGATCCTGGCTCTTCTGGATGATGAGCTGAGCCAGAGGTTTGCAACTTATCGACAGGAGATTAAGGAAGAGGTACTTGAGAAGGACCGCCGCCTACAGGAGATTGGATACAGCCAGTACCTAAAGGAGAGGGAGGGGTAGTAGAAGATGCCTGAAAGGGATCTTTTCTCCAATATTAGTCCCCTTGATCACCGCTATTCTCTGCGGGAGGAGGAGAGGAAAAGACTTGAGCAGTACTTCTCCGAGGAAGCCAGTATAGCCTATCGGCTTAAAGTTGAACTGGCTTTAGTGGAGACTCTGGCCGCTCGTGGCCTCTGCTCTCAGGCCGTGGCCGGTGAAGTACGGGAAGCCATCAAAGAGATTAGGGCCGAGGAGGTTTATGAGGAGGAAAGGAGAACCAGGCATGATATTAGGGCCCTTGTAAACACCATCAAAAAAAGGGTCTCCACCGAGGCTCATCCCTGGCTGCATTTTACCGCTACTTCCATGGATATTGTTGAGACGGCCCGTTCTCTCTGCTTTAAAGAAGCCAACCAGGAGCTGGTTCTACCGGCAGTCAGGGGGCTTTTGTCCACCTGGATTGAACTGGCCCGCAGGGAGCGGGATACCCTGCAGATCGGACGTACTCATGGCCAGCATGCTCTTCCCATTACCTTTGGACTGGCCCTGACCAGTCATCTAGAGCGCCTGGGAGAGAGGATGGAGCGTCTGGAGGAGACAGCCAGCAGGCTGCCAGGCAGACTGGCGGGAGCTGTTGGTGGTTTTAATGCTCAGAGCCTCTTTTTCGATGATCCAGAGGCTTTTGAAAGGGATTTTCTGCAGCGCCTGGGGCTGGAACAGGCCAGGGTTAAGACTCAGATTTTGCCCCCCGAGTATCAGCTGGACTATCTGCATGCCGTGGTTTCGGCCTATGGTGTTCTGGCCAACTTTAGTGATGATATGCGTCATTTACAGCGCTCTGAGATTGAAGAGGTGGGGGAGCACTTTGCCAGGGATCAGGTGGGATCCTCCACCATGCCTCACAAACGCAATCCTATCAACTATGAGAATGTAAAGAGTATGTGGAAGGAGTTTATGCCCCGCATTGTGACTCACTACCTTGATCAGATCTCTGAACATCAGCGGGATCTGACCAATTCAGCCTCCTCCCGTTTTATTCCGGAGCTTATAACTGGTTTTGTCAGTTCTATAAACCGGCTGCAGCGGGTGTGCAAAAATTTTGCTGTAGATAGAGGGGCCATGGAGAGGAACCTGAAGCAGAGCCGGGATATGATTCTGGCTGAACCACTCTATCTCTTGCTGGCCCATGCCGGGCATCCCGATGCCCATGAAGCGGTAAGACGGCTGACCCTTGAGGCTGAAGAGAAGAAGATGGGGATTATGGAGCTTTTGCAGGAAAAAGAGGATCTGCAACAGTACTGGTCCGGTATGGATGAAAATCAGCGGGCAGTTCTTAAGGACCCTGCAAAGTATACCGGACAGGCGGAGGAAATAGTGGATAGGGTCACTACTTACTGGGAACAAAAAATTTAATTTCAGGAGGAAAATATCATGCAAAAAAAAGACTTTCTTTATGAAGGTAAGGCCAAGCAGATTTATACCACCGAGGAGCCGGGACTGGCCATTATGGATTTCAAGGATGATGCCACTGCCTTTGATGGTAAGAAGAAGGGTAGTATTAAGGACAAGGGCAGCTTAAACGCCGGCATTACAACTGTCTTCTTCCAGCTACTTGAAGAGCAGGGGATTCCCACTCACTTCAAAGAGATGTTGAGCTCAACCGAGCTACTGGTGGAGCAGGTTGAAATTTTGCAGGTAGAGGTTGTGGTCCGCAATCTTGTGGCCGGTAGTCTCTCCAAAAGGATTGGTCTGGAAGAGGGTCATCAGCTGGAGGAGACGATAGTCGAGTTTTATTACAAGGATGACGACCTGGGCGATCCCCTTTTGAACCGTGACCATATTAAGGTGCTCGGGCTGGCTGAGCCTGAGGAGCTGGATCAGATGAAGGAGTACGGACTGAAGGTCAACGAGATCCTCAGTGCCTTTATGAAGGAACGGGGAGTTTTGCTGGTAGACTTTAAACTGGAGTTTGGACGCAGTGATAGAGGATTGCTTTTGGCCGATGAGATCTCTCCTGACACCTGCCGTTTCTGGGATTCAGAGAGTATGGAGAAGCTGGACAAGGACCGTTTCCGCCGTGATCTGGGTGGAGTCGAAGAGGCCTATCAGGAGATACTGGAACGGATTCAGGATAACTAACCATTCTCCAGAGGGGGAGAAAAAAGGGGTATGTGGAAAGTTAAAATCGAAGTTATGTTGAAGGAAGGAATTCTTGATCCACAGGGTTCAGCAGTGGAGAATGCACTGCATACCATGGGCTATAATCATGTCTCCCAACTGAGGGTAGGCAAGAGTATTAGCTTTAGAATTAATGAACAGCTGTCGCGAGAACAGGTGGAGAAGCAGGTTGATGA
The DNA here is from genome assembly GCA_964641385.1 of uncultured Clostridia bacterium. Taxonomy (GTDB): domain Bacteria; phylum Bacillota; class Halanaerobiia; order CAZXKH01; family CAZXKH01; genus CAZXKH01. Next base: position 8,654 of record CAZXKH010000004.1, read on the forward strand.
GATCTGTGATCGGCTGCTGGCCAATCCTGTTATCGAGGATTACAGCTACAGTCTTAGCTGTTCTGAGGAGGAATCATAAATGAAGTTTGGGGTCATAAGACTGCCTGGTTCCAACTGTGATCAGGACTGTTATCACATTGCTGCCAGTGTATATGGTATTGATACCGATTATCTCTGGCATAAGGATCGACAGCAGCTGGAGGAATATGATCTGGTTATGATCCCCGGTGGTTTCTCCTATGGTGATTATTTACGGACAGGTGCCATTGCCCGCTTTTCTCCCCTGATGAAGAGTGTCAGGGATTATGCCCGGGCAGGAGGACTGGTAATGGGTATCTGCAATGGATTTCAGATCCTTACTGAGATGGGCCTGTTGCCCGGGGCACTGATGGTTAATGACAGCCTGCAGTTTAAGTGTCAGTATGTTTATCTGCGGGTAGAGGAGAGGGAGACTCCCTATACCACTCTCTGTTCTAAGGGTCAGATCCTGGAGATGCCCATAGCTCATGGAGATGGCAGTTACTATCTGCCCCTCGATCAGCTGGAGAAACTGGAAGCAGAGGGGCAGGTTATACTGCGCTACTGTGACCAGGAGGGCAAGATCAATGATGAAGCCAACCCCAATGGGGCGGTAAACAATATTGCCGGTATCTGTAATCAGGAACGTAATGTCTTTGGTCTGATGCCCCATCCTGAGCGCTCTGGGGAGACAATTTTGGGCAATGGATCTGTTGATGGCAGAATGATCTTTGATTCTATTCTGGAGAGCAGGGGAGTGAGAAGCAGTGGATGACGAAAGGAGATGGGAGGAAGCCGGGCTCACTGCCGATGAGTACCAGCAGATTGAAAAGCTACTGGGGCGCAGTCCCAATTCACTGGAGCTGGGGATGTACGGAGTTATGTGGTCAGAACACTGCAGCTACAAACACAGTCGGGCTGTTCTGCGACGCTTTCCCACTGAGGGAGAGGCGGTGCTCCAGGGTCCCGGTGAGAATGCAGGTGTAGTCTCCATCGGTGATGGCAAGGCCTGTGCCTTTAAGATAGAAAGCCACAACCATCCTTCGGCCATTGAACCCTACCAGGGGGCAGCCACCGGAGTGGGTGGTATTCTCCGTGATATCTTTGCCATGGGTGCCCGGCCGGTGGCTTCCTTAAATTCACTGCGCTTTGGACCCCTTGATGAGGATCGGGTTAAGTATCTCTGTGCAGGTGTTGTTTCGGGAATTGGAGGCTATGGTAACTGTGTGGGAGTACCCACTGTGGGGGGAGAGGTCTATTTTTCTCCTGCCTACAGGGGAAACCCGCTGGTCAATGCCATGGCTGTAGGTCTGATGGAGGAAGAAGATCTGACCAGGGCCCGGGCAGAGGCCATTGGTAATCCCATCCTGCTGGCCGGGGCCCTTACTGGACGAGACGGGATTCAGGGAGCCAGCTTTGCCTCTGAGGAACTTGATGAGGATTCAGAAAAAGACCGTCCGGCAGTCCAGGTGGGAGATCCCTTCCGGGAGAAGCAGCTGCTCGAGGCCACCCTGGAGATGATCCGGCGGGAGCTGGTGGTAGCAGTTCAGGATCTTGGGGCAGCAGGACTCACCAGCTCTTCCTGTGAGATGGCCAGCAAGGCCGAGAATGGAATTGAGCTGGATGTCAGGGCTGTGCCCAGAAGGGAGAAGGGGATGACTCCCTTTGAGGTTATGCTCTCAGAATCACAGGAGCGGATGCTGGTGGTTCCCAAAAGAGATAAAGTGGAGGAAGTAAAGGAGATCTTTTCCCGCTGGGGACTGCAGGCGGCTGAGATTGGCCGGGTTACCGATGATGGATTGCTCAGCATCAAAGAGGGAGAGCAGCTGGTGGCCTCAATCCCCGCCCGTAGTCTGGCCGATGAGGCACCACTTTACCATCCAGAGGCAAAAAAACCCTCCTATTTAAAGGAGAAACAGGATTTTTCCTCTCAGGAGGTTGAGGAACCGGCAGATCTACAAGAGGCTTTTCTCAAGCTTATCTCCTCTCCCAACCTGGCTTCCAGGGAATGGGTTTACCGTCAGTATGATCATATGGTGCGCAACAATACTGTGGTGCTGCCCGGTGGTGATGCTGCTGTAATCAGGGTCAAGGGTACTTCCAGAGGACTGGCTCTGACCACAGATGGCAATGGCCGCTATGTTTATCTTAACCCGCGCCGTGGTGGTGAGCTGCTGGTGGCAGAGGCGGCCCGTAATGTAACGGCCACCGGTGCCCGTCCTCTGGCCATCACTGATGGTCTAAACTTCGGCAGTCCTGAGAATCCTGAGATCTTCTGGCAGTTCAAAGAAGCAGTGGAGGGTATTGCCCGGGGCTGTGAACGCCTAAAGGTTCCTGTGGTCAGTGGCAATGTTAGCTTTTATAATGAGACGGGAGGTAAGGCCATCTACCCCACTCCGGTGGTGGGAATGGTGGGATTGCTGGATAATGTTGAAAGGTCGGCTACTGTTGACTTTAAAGCTAAGGGTGATAAGATCTACCTGCTGGGTGATGAGAGGGGAGAGCTTGCTGCCAGCGAATATCTTTCAGTCATTGAGGGAGAGGTAAGGGGTAATCCCCCTGCTGTCAACTGGAAAGAGGAGCTGGCAGTTCAGGGTCTCTGCCGGGAGGCAATTAAGGCCGGGTTGCTCTCTTCGGCCCATGACTGTGCTGAGGGTGGACTGGCTGTAGCCCTGGCTGAAGCTGCTTTTAGTGGAGGTCTGGGATTCAGTATTGAGCTTGACTCCCGGCTGCCTGCTCACAGACTGCTTTTCGGTGAGGAACCCTCTCGCTTTATTGTTTCTACTGCTCCCAGGAGGGCAAAGGAACTTGAACAGCTGGCAAAAAAGAGGGGTATAACCTGTTCCTTGCTGGGAGAGGTTAGAGGTGACCGGCTTGTTTTTGCTCCCTTCTTTGAAGTCTCATTTACGGAGTCCTTTGAAGCCTGGAAAGGGGTACTGCCATGTTATCTGGATTGAGGGGTAAACTGAATGAGGAATGTGGAGTCTTTGGTATCTATGCACCTGGAGAAAGGGTGAGTCGTTTGACCTACCTGGGGCTCCATTCTCTTCAGCATCGAGGACAGGAGAGTGCCGGGATAGTGGTGGAGAGAGATGGAGAGCTCTTTATGCACAAGGATCTGGGTTTAATTGACAATATCTTCAACGAAGAGCTGCTTGATCAGCTTCAGGGTGACAGTGCCCTGGGACATGTCCGTTATTCCACCAGTGGAGCGCTGAGTGTGACCGAAGCACAACCACTACTGATTAAATCTGCCAAGGGCAATCTGGCCCTGGCTCACAACGGGCATCTCTGTAACAATGACAGCCTGCGGAAGAGGCTAGAAGCCGAGGGTTCCATCTTTCATTCAGGTATGGATACTGAGGTTATCGTCCATCTTATAGCTCGTTCCAGGGAAAGGGAACTTCTGCCAGCCATCTTTGATAGCTTAAAGGAGCTTAAGGGAGCCTATTCCCTGATAATTATTACCCCTGATCAATTAATAGGGATCAGGGATCCCCTGGGAATCAGGCCCCTGACTCTGGGCCAGCTTGATGGTAATTACCTGCTGGCTTCAGAGACCTGTGCCTTTGATATTGTCGGGGCCAAGGCATTGCGCGATCTGAGGCCGGGGGAGCTGATGGTTATCGATCAGGATGGTGTAACTTCCTATCAGTATGCCCGGGCCGACCAGACCTGTTTCTGTATTTTCGAATACATTTACTTTGCTCGCCCTGATAGCACCTTTGATTCCCTTAACGTCCATCTGGCCCGCAAGCGGATGGGCAGAGAGCTGGCCCGGGAGATGGAGGTGGAGGCCGATGTTGTAATCCCTGTTCCCGATTCCGGTATTTCCGCTGCTCAGGGCTTTGCCGAGGAGAAGGGTATTTCCTACCAGCATGGACTATTGAAGAACAGGTATGTGGGACGGACCTTTATTCAGCCCGAACAGGAACTGCGAGATCTGACAGTAAAACTGAAGCTGAGTCCCATCCGTGAGGTCTTTAAGGGCCAGGATGTGGTGCTTGTGGATGATTCCATTGTCAGGGGGACCACCAGCAACAAAATAGTTAGAATGATCAGGGAGGCCGGGGCCAGAAGGGTTCACTTTGGTGTCAGCTCACCTCCCATCACCAATCCCTGTTATTATGGGGTGGATACCAGCAGCAGGGGAGAGCTGATTGCAGCTGAGAAGTCCAGCTCTGAGATTGAAACTCATATAGGTGCTGACAGCCTACAGTATCTCTCCCTTTCAGGACTGCTGGCGGCGATGGGTAACGGTGGTTCCTTCTGTACCGCCTGTCTGGATGGCAATTATCCAGTGGACAATCTGAGCTGGGAGTATCTTTCTCCGGAGGTGCAATGGTAATGAAGAAGGATAGTGGATGGAATTACAGGGAGGCCGGGGTGGATATCAAAGCCTCAGAGGAGTTGATGGATGATCTCTCTCAGGCTGTGGCCTCTACTCATGATGCAGGGGTGCTCAAGGGGCTGGGTGATTTTGCCGGTCTTTACCGGCTGCCGGCCGATGAGTACAGAGAGCCGGTACTGGTCTCTGGTACTGATGGTGTGGGTACCAAACTGCTTGTGGCTCAGAAAATGGACTGCCACACCACCGTGGGAGTGGACCTGGTGGCCATGTGTATCAACGATATCCTCTGCCAGGGGGCTAAACCCCTCTTTTTTCTTGATTATCTGGCCACCGGCCGGCTGGAGAAGGGGCAGGCCGCAGAGGTTCTGCAGGGCATTATCACTGGCTGTCGCCAGGCTGGATGTGTGCTTCTGGGAGGTGAGACGGCTGAGATGCCGGGCTTTTATCCCCCGGGCCGCTATGATTTAGCCGGCTTTGCAGTGGGTATCGTGGACCGGGAAAAGATTATAACCGGTGAGAAGATAGAGCCCGGTGACCGTCTGCTGGCACTCTCTTCCAGTGGTCTGCACAGTAATGGCTTCTCTCTGGTTAGAGCCCTGCTCCTGGAGGAGAAGGAGTACTCTCTTCATCAGAGCCTACCACCACTGGAATCCACTCTGGGAGAGGAGCTATTAAGACCCACCAGAATCTATTCACCGCTGGTTATGCCCCTGCTGGAGAGGGGAATTATCAGGGGACTGGCCCATATTACCGGGGGTGGTATATCTGGCAACTTGAAACGTATTCTTCCTGATGGCTGTCGGGCTAAGATCCAGAAGGAGAGCTGGCCCCGCCCACCCATCTTTTCTCTGCTGCAGGAGGAGGGAAGGGTAAAGGAGGAAGAGATGTTTTCTACCTTCAATATGGGTCTGGGCCTGATTATGGTCTGCAGTGAGAAAGAGCAGGAGGAAATCAGGGAATACTTCTCTTCACAGGAGGAAGATCTTTATCAGCTGGGTCGGATTGTCTCCGGCAAGAAGGGGGTAGAGCTGATGTGAGTGAAAGTATGAAGGTGGCTGTCCTGGCCAGTGGCAGGGGGACCAACCTGCAATCTTTGCTGGATAGGGCTGCAGAGGGGAAGCTGAGGGCTGAGGTGGCCCTGGTAATCAGCGATAATCCCTCCTCCAGGGCCCTGGAACGGGCTGCAGGGGCTGGAGTAGAGATCCTGGCTTTATCGGGTGAGCTGCTGGAGAGACAGGAGCTGGAGCAGAGGATGCTCGGGGCTCTGGAGGAGGCAGGGGTGCAGCTGGTGGTGCTGGCCGGTTATATGCGCCTGCTCAGTAAATTCTTTTTAACATCCTTTCCCGGAGAGGTAATCAATATTCATCCCTCTTTACTGCCCTCCTTCCCCGGTCTTAACGCCCAAAAGCAGGCCCTGGATTATGGAGTTAAGGTTTCCGGCTGTACAGTACACTTTGTTGATCAGGGTATGGATACCGGGCCCATTATCCTTCAGCAGGCAGTTCCTATTAAGGAGGATGATGGGGTAGAGGAGCTCGGTGCCCGGATCCTCAAAGAAGAACACTCCCTGCTGCCTGAGGCAGTTAATCTCTATGCTCAGGGGAAGCTGAAGCGGCAGGGTCGAAGAGTAATTATCCAAGTATAGAAAGGGGTCTATACATGTCAGGTATTAATAGAGCCTTAATCAGTCTTTCCGATAAGAGTGGTCTGGAGGAGCTGGCCGGCAGGCTGGTGGAAGAGGGGGTAGAACTAATCTCAACGGGAGGGACGGCAGCCAGGATTGAAGGGGCAGGTCTTCCTGTCACAGGGGTCTCTGAGCTTACTGGCTTTCCGGAGATGCTTGAAGGAAGGGTTAAGACTTTACATCCTCGAATCCACGCCGCCCTGCTGGCTGACCGGAGGAAGAAAAGCCACCGGGAACAGCTCAGCCAGGAGGGTATTGAACCCATTGATCTGGTAGTTGTTAACCTTTATCCCTTTGCCGAGACTATTTCCCAGCCAGAGGTGACCTTAGAGGAGGCCATAGAGCAGATTGATATCGGTGGGCCCACCATGCTCAGAGCAGCTGCTAAAAACTGGCAGAATCTGGCCGTGGTGGTGGACCCAAAAGATTACAGTGCCCTTATTGAACAGCTGCAGGAGAAGGGGGAGCTTGAGCCTGAGTTCAGGTTGCTGCTGGCCCAGAAGGCCTTTTCCCATACTGCTGCTTACGATTCAATTATTTCTCGCTATCTCTGGGAAGAGGGTTTAGAGCAAGAGGACCGGTTTCCTCCCCAGATCAATCTTTGCCTGGAGCAGGTATCCAGTCTGCGCTACGGAGAGAATCCCCATCAGCAGGCTGCCCTTTATCGTCAGCCCATGGCAGAGGGCCCCTCACTGCTGGAGGCAGAACAGCTGCACGGCAGGGATCTTTCATATAACAACCTCCAGGATGGTGGATCGGCCCTGGAGCTGATTCGTGAGTTCAGCCAGCCGGCGGCGGCAGTAATCAAGCACAACAACCCCTGTGGACTGGCCATTGGTGATGGGATTGGGGAGGCCTTTATCAGGGCTCATGCCGGTGATCCCCTTTCTGCCTTTGGCAGCATTGTGGCCCTCAACCGTCCTCTTGATGAGGACTGTGCCCGGGAGATGACCACAGAGGACAAGTTTATCGAAGTTCTCATCGCTCCGGAATACAGCCAGCAGGCCCTTCAACTTCTACGTCAGCGCTGGGAGGGGATCAGGATTCTCATGCTGCCTGAACTGGAAGAGGAGCGCAGTGGAAGAGAGGATCTTTATACTACCCTGGCCGGGGGAGGGATGCTGGTCCAGACTTCAGATCAGGGGCGTGAAGAGGAGGACAGCTGGCAGCTGGTGACCGGAAGCAGCCCTGAGCCGGAAAGGAGGCAGGATCTTTTCCTGGCCTGGATGGCGGCCAAGCATGTCCGTTCCAATGCCATTACCATTGCCCGGGATGGGGCTCTGGTGGGAGTTGGTGCCGGTCAGATGAGCCGGGTTGATGCCATGATCATAGCTCTGAGAAAGGCGGGGGAAAAAAGCCAGGGGGCAGTGGTGGCCTCTGATGCCTTCTTCCCAAAGGTTGATGCCATCGAGCAGGCGGTTAATGCCGGGATCGGTGCAGTTATTCAGCCCGGGGGATCGGTGGCTGATGAGAGGATAATTGAGCGGGCCCGGGAGGCAGGCCTGACCATGTTCTTTACCGGAACTCGCCATTTCAAGCATTAAAAGGAAATTGTTTCACGTGTAACAATCTATTGCTGTTGACGACGATACTTAATTACCCGTCTGGCCACAGACCTCAGGCTGATGCCCTGATCCATGGAGTGTTTCTGGAGACGACGGTAGGCCTCCTCTTCAGAGAGTTTAAGCTCCTCCATCAGGTATCCCTTGGCCTGGGTGACCAGCTTTCTAGTCTCCAGGGTCTCTCTGAGATCCTGGATTTCCTTTTCCTTTCTTCTGATTCGCTGGAAGTTGGTCAGGGCAGTTTCCAGGGCCTGCCGCAAACCCTGTTCGGTAATGGGTTTGATCAGAAAGGAGAAGATCCAGGTATCATCAATACTGCTCAGGATCTGCTGGTTCCAGGAGGAGAGAAGAAGAATGACCGGTGCTATCTGATCTTCCTCCAGTATGGCGGCCACTTCGAAGCTGTTAAGGCCTGGCAGCTCCCTGTCCAGGATCACCAGGTGGGGTTTAATGGTTCTGATCAGCCTCAGGGCAGAGCTGCTATTATCTGCCTCTCCAATGGGGCTGTAGCCGTTTTTTAACAGGTGTTTTTTTATTATTTTCTTGTTTTTTTTATCGGCTGATGCCAGAAAGACATTCCTTTCCCTCATAGCTGCTCTCCTTCAGAATTTCTTTAGGTACTCCTGGTGTTCCCAGCTGTGGACATGATCCTGATATCCCTGCCATTCTCTGTATTTAATCTTCAGTAGAGTGCTGTAGATCTGCTGCCCCAAAACTCCCTGTAGCAGCGGGTCATTATCCAGGTGTTTAAAGGCTTCTGGGAGGCTGTAGGGCAGTCTTTTAATTCCCAGCTGCTGGCGTTCCTCTGCCTCCAGCTGATAGAGATTACCCTTCACCTCAGCCGGTGGTTTAAGTTTCTCTTTAATTCCCTGAAGCCCGGAGGCAATAATGGCTGCCTGGGCCAGATAGGGGTTACATGTCCCATCAGGGCTTCTGAGCTCTACCCTGGTATAGGGTCCTCTTTCACTGGGTATTCTGATTAGCGCACTGCGGTTGCCTGAGGACCAGGCGATATAGACCGGGGCATTATATCCCTCACTGAGTCTTTTGTAGGAGTTAATGGTGGGATTGGTGATGGCCGTCAGGGCTGGAGCATGCTGCAGCAGTCCTGCCAGGTAATGGCAGGCAATCTGGCTGATGCCCCCCGGAGTTTCAGGACTGTAAAATACATTCTCTCCCCCTTTAAAGAGGGACTGGTTGCAGTGCATACCGGAACCGTTGGCCTCAGGGAGCGGTTTGGGCATGAAGGTGGCATGCAACCCATGGCGCTGAGCAATGGAACGCGTGACATACCGGGAGGTTACAAACTGATCGGCGATGGTCAGTGCATCCTGATAGTGAAAGACGATCTCATGCTGTCCTGAGGCCATTTCATGGTGTGATGATTCTACTTCTATCCCCATCTTTCTCAGAGTGAGTACGATATCCCTTCTGGCATCCTCCCCCCGGTCCAGGGGACTGAGGTCGAAATATCCTCCATGATCATGGGTTTTAAGGGTCGGTTCACCCCTTTCATCGGTATGAAAGAGAAAGAACTCGGCTTCGGGCCCCATGTTGATGGTATAACCACTCTCTTTAGCCTCCTGCAGCACCCTTTTTAATCTGGTACGGGAGCAGCCAGCAGCCGGCCTTCCCTGCGGGTCATGGATATCACAGATCAGGCGGGCCACACTACCATCATGTGGTCGCCAGGGAAAGATAACAAAGGTATCGGGATCTGGGATCAGATACATATCTGATTCCTCAACTCCCGGCAGTCCATGAATGGAGGAACCGTCGAACATAACCCTTCCCTTCAGCGCCCTGGGGAGCTGTTCGATGGTCAGGGCTACATTCTTCAGGCAGCCGAAGATATCGGTAAACTGAAGCCGGACAAAATTCACACCAAACTCTTTAACCTGAGCCATAATTCTTTCTCTTTCTTCCTGCCTCACAGCTTTCAACTCTCCCTTCAATATTGAATATATATCCTTTTATATAATTAATTATATAATACTGCGATCAGCTATGCAATCAATATTTGCATAAGGATGGAGAAAATTGTTCTTGACAGATCTCTTTCTCCTGTTGTATAATTAATAAAATTTTATTCAGTTTCAGGACAAAGGCGTCCTGGGGGGAAGCATAGACCTCGGGGGGCCTTTGCTTATTTTCGAGGAGGGAGAATTAAAATGCTAAACTGGAGCAAGAGAAATGATGTACTGGGAACAGTTAACAGGGGAGAGGTCACAGAGGCCGGTCTCTGTACCCTCTGCCGGGCTGATTGTCGGGGGAAATGTGAGACCTGGCTGTCTTCATTGCAGGGGAGAAAACTGCTTTATCCCAGGGACTTTGGTCAGGTGACTGCCGGCAGTGGAAATACTGTTGCCAGGGGGGTGGGCTACCACAGCCTGAGAATCCAGGGATATTCCCACAATGCTCGGGGACTGCCACCGAAGAGGGAGCAGAGTGCAGATAATTGTCTTTTTACCAGTGTCTCTTTAACCACCGAGTTTGGAAGTGGTAAAGAGAGGATGAAGAGCAGGCTGCCGGTTATGACTGGAGCTCTGGGGTCTACAAAAATTGCAGCCAGATACTGGGATCCACTGGCTGTGGGAGCTGCTCTGGTAGGAATTCCCATCGTCATCGGTGAGAATGTGGTGGGGGTTGATGAAGAGGCTGTCCTGCAGGGGGGAAGAATCCTCAAAGCCCCTGAACTGGATCGCAGGATCGCGGTCTATCAGCGCTATTCAGATGGTTTTGGTGCAATTATAGTTCAGCTCAATGTGGAGGATATGAGGAACGGTGTGGCTGAATATATTATAGATAAATACGGTGATCGGGTGATGATTGAGCTGAAATGGGGGCAGGGAGCCAAGAATATCGGGGGAGAGATCCAGGTTAATAGCCTTGAACAGGCCCTCTTTTTAAAGGAAAGGGGTTATCTGGTAGATCCGGATCCTTCTCTGCCACGCAACCAGGCTGCTTTTAAGTCCGGTTCTCTCAGGAGTTTTGCCCGTCACAGCCGACTGGGAGGTACTGCCAGTGAGACTGTGGAGCAGCTGGGACAGGAGTTTTTCAGCCGGGTGGAATACCTTAAGAAACTGGGTTTTAAACGTATTTCCCTCAAGACCGGGGCCTATGGAATGAAATCTCTGGCCATGGCTCTGCGCTTTGCAGCTGAGGCAGGCCTTGATCTGTTGACCATTGATGGTGCCGGTGGAGGAACGGGAATGAGCCCCTGGAACATGATGGAACACTGGGGGATCCCTTCTCTAGAGCTGCATGTAAAGGCAGTAGAGTATGCCGATATTTTGAGTAAAAGAGGGATCAAGGTTCCTGATTTGGCCCTGGGCGGTGGGCTGGCCCGTGAGGATCAGCTCTTTAAGGCTCTGGCTCTTGGTTCACCTTATGTCAGCCTGGTCTGTATGGGTAGAGCTCCAATGATCCCGGCCTTTCTGGGTTCAAATATTGAGGGAGTGCTCCATCCCGAGCGGAGAGAAGAGTGTCAGGGCCACTGGGACCGGCTGCCGGCAGTGATTGAGGAGCTGGGACTGGAGCCTGAATCTATCTTTGCCTGCTGGTATGAAGTGGAGGAAAAGCTGGGGGCCGAGGAGATGAAGAAAATTCCCTATGGTGCTGTGGCCCTCTGGACCCTCTTTGATAAGCTGGGGGCTGGCCTGCAGCAGCTGATGGCTGGAGCCCGGAAGTTTAACCTGGAGAGTATTGAGCGCAGTGACCTGGTCTCAGCTAACAGTGAGACCAGACAGAGGACCGGAATTCCTTATTTAACAGAGGCCTTTGATGAAGAGGCCAGAATGATCCTCAACCAGGATTCCTCTGGTCTCTCCTGTGAGGCTGGACTATAAAATAAATTTCCTTTGACTTCTCCTTCCTGGAGCTGATAAAATTGGTTAAGAAAGAATGGTTAAGAAAGAATGGGAAGGAGATAATGTTGATGCAGAAGAACAAAAGATATATTTTGGCAGCCGTCTTCACCGCACTGGTGGCTCTGGCAACCATGGTCTTTGCGGTGCCTGTTCCGGCCACCAGGGGCTTTATTAACCTGGGGGACAGTATAATCTTTGCT
>CAZXKH010000005.1:0-19902 GCA_964641385.1 uncultured Clostridia bacterium
CTGCCTGCTGGATACTGTTCTCTACCTGACTTAAGTATTTTAACTCATTCTTCTGTTTTCTTATCTCTCGCTCCAGATGATGGGTTGATTTTTTCAGCTTCTGGTAACGCTTAAAATACTGCTGGGCGTTTTCTGCCGGTGTTAGGGCAGGATCAAGTTTGATATTAATCTCCTCTCCCTCCCGGTAGTAATTGGGGAGGGTGACCTCACTTTCACCACCCTGCAGGCGGTATATGTTGGCAGTTAATATCTCCCCTTTTTCCTTGAAAGATGAAGCATCCTTGCTTTTTTCAAGCTTTTTCTTCAGTCCCAGCAGCCTTTTTTTGCCCTTCTGATAGAATTTATCTATTCTCTCCAGCAGCCCTGAACGGAGATTGCTAATGTTTTCCCTGCTTACCTGATGCTGATAGTAATAATCAAAGAGCTCACTCATCGAAGCAAAGGAGATCCTTTCTTGGCCCTGAAATTGGGTCAGATTAAAGGCCGAAAAGGCCTCTATCTTATCATCCTCATCCAGGACAACACAGGGATGGAACTCCCTTCTCTGCAGGTCTTTTTGTAGTAGCCTGAACTCCTGGATTATCTTTTTTATTTCTTCCTCCTGCAGGTGGTCAGCTGAGAGGTGGGGGTCGATACCACTCCTAAAAACAAGCTCTTTGGCCATCAGGGGGCTAAGCCCCTGTATGTTGTTCATCAGTGAACGGAAGGTCTTTTTTTTGCTTTTTTTAATACTCTCTCCCAGCTCAGAGGGGTCAAGCTGCAGTGGATCTCTCTTATCCTGTGGAGGTGGGGGTAGATACTCTCTCCCCGGCAGCACCTCCCGGTGGCGGCTGATACGAGAGGTTATGTGTTTAATGCTGCCCAGAATTAAGCCCCTTTCAGTGAGTATTATGTTGCTGTTTCGCCCCATGACCTCGGCCCTCAGTTCCCTGGGGGGATCAGCAGGACGGGGTGGCTGGATCTCAATAATTAGAATCCGTTCCATCTCCGGCTGGTTAACTGCAATGATCTTCCCTGACTGAAGGTGTTTTCTGAGCAGCATGCAGAAATCCGGGGGGTTTAGGGGGTTATCAAAGTCATTGCTGGTCAGGTGAAGGCGAGCATACTGGGATGAGGCATCTATTAGAAGCCGGTGATGGCTGTGTCCTGCTCTTATTTCCAGGATTAGCATATAGTCTTCTGGCTGGTAAACATTATTAATTCTGCCTTCCAGCAGATTATTTTGAAGTTCTTCCTTTACAGCTCTAAGGCTAATACCATCAAGGGACATAAAAACCACCTCTTTCTATCTAGATAATCATATCATTTTTATATCCCTGATTCAAATAATTTGAGCTTCGATTTATATTATCTGGGATGCCCCTTTTTTTGCTGTATGGGAGGGGAAAGCAGCTGGCTTAATGCTCTTAACCCCTGATCGGCTTTTTCCCTGCTCAGATATGTAATTATTTTCTGCGGGGAGAAATAGGAATATTTTAGATGAGATGGAAGAAGGGGGTGTAAGAGCTGATGGACTATCATACCATGAGTATTGAGGAAGCTGAGCAGCAGCTAAGGTCGAATCTGGCCAGGGGCCTGTCAGCAGAGGAGGTAGCTCTTAGAGAGGAGAAATGGGGGCTCAACTCTCTGCCGGAAAGGGACGGGCACTCTCTGGCAGTCATGGTGTTAAGGCAGTTTAACGATTTTATGGTTTTGGTTTTGCTGGCAGCAACCTTTATCTCTTCTCTGCTGGGACAGTTCGACGATGCTGGAGTGATTCTGGCCATTGTATTCATTAATGCCGGTCTGGGTTTTTTCCAGGAATATCGAGCAGAAAGGGCATTACAGAACTTAAAGGAGATGACTGCTCCCAGGGCCCTGGTGCTCAGGGAGGGAAGGAAGAAGAGTATTTCTGTGGCTAAGATTGTACCCGGGGATATTATCTTGCTGGAAGCAGGACAGAGGGTTCCTGCTGATGGCAGGCTCTTTGATTTATCTGATCTCAGGCTGGAGGAGGCTTCACTGACAGGCGAATCACGTCCAGTTCAAAAGGGGGTCAAAGAATTAAGGGGGCAGGGGGAAGAACTTCCACCAGGAGACAGGTCCAATATGGTCTTTAAAGGAACGGTTGTGGTTCAGGGCAGAGGCAGAGCCCTGGTTACTGCCACTGGAGTTAAGACAGAGATGGGTAAGATTGCCCATCTATTAACAGACACTGGAGAGTCACTGACTCCTCTACAGAGGCGCCTAAAGAGCCTGGGCTCCTGGCTGGTGATGCTCTGTCTCTTCTTCTGTGCCCTGGTGGTGGTGGCTGGAATAATTCATGGTGAACCACTTGTCAGGATGTTTCTGGCTGGAGTTAGTCTGGCAGTGGCTGCCATCCCGGAGGGCCTGCCAGCGGTGGTAACCTTATCCCTGGCGCTGGGAGTACAGAGAATGATTAAAAAGGAGGCCATTATCAGGCAGCTGCCGGCGGTGGAAACCCTTGGTTGTGCAACGGTAATCTGTGCTGATAAGACCGGTACTTTGACCCAGAACAGGATGGAGGTCAGGAAGTATTTTTTCCAAAACCGGGAACACAGGCTGAAAGAAGAAAGAATGAAAGAGATTGAATTCCTGCTGGAGCTTGGGGTTTTGTGCAGTAATGCCAGTAAAGATGAAGAGGGTAAACCAGTGGGTGATCCCACTGAACTGGCATTGCTGGAGGCTGCCCAAAGCCAGGGTTTATCCCCTAGGGCTCTAAGGTCAAAGTACAGTCGTCTGAGGGAGCTGCCCTTTAATTCAGAGGCCAGGATGATGTCGGTAGTTGTTCAGGAGGGAAAAAGACTGGAGTTATTAACCAAGGGAGCACCGGGAAGGGTACTCGAAAAATCCGCTTCTATCCTCTATCAGGGCCGGGAGCTGCCTCTAAGTGGCAGAGAAAAAAGAAGACTGCTTAAAGTGACAGAGGACTGGGGAGAGGAGTCCCTGCGGGTTCTGGCCCTGGCCTTTCGCAGGCTGGTTACCCCGGAGCCAGGAGCAGAGAGAGAGGAGCTGGAGAGGGAGCTGGTCTTTCTGGGTCTGGTGGGAATTATGGATCCCCCCAGACCACAAGTAAAAGAAGCCATAAGGCGTTGCCGGCGGGCGGGTATTAGGCCGGTAATGATTACCGGTGATCACCTCCAGACTGCGCTGGCAGTTGGCAGGGAGGTGGGTCTGACCGGTTCAGGTAAAGCCCTTACTGGCAGGGAGCTGGGCTCCCTATCTGATCAAGAGCTGCGGGAGAGGGTCAAAAACTGCCACATCTTTGCCCGGGTCTCACCAGGGGATAAGTTGAAAATTGTTACTGCTCTCCAGCAGCAGGGGGAGGTGGTGGCCATGACTGGGGATGGTGTTAATGACGCTCCGGCGGTAAAGGCGGCTGAGATCGGTATTGCCATGGGTCAAAGTGGAACAGATGTTACCAGAGAGGTCTCTTCACTGGTGCTGGCAGATGACAACTTCTCTACCATTGTTGATGCGGTAGAGGAGGGGAGGGCAATCTATGATAATATACGTAAGTTTATCCGTTATCTACTCTCCTGTAATATTGGGGAGGTGTTACTGGTCTTTCTGGCTGTCCTCTTTGGCCTGCCCTTACCCCTGTTGCCAATTCAGATTCTCTGGGTTAATCTGGTTACTGATGGGCTGCCGGCTCTTGCTCTCAGTATGGAGGCAGCCGATGAGAGGAATATGGAAAGAGCCCCCCGTCAGCCAGATGAGTCTATCTTTGCCCGGGGGTTGCAGCGCCGGATAGTACTGCAGGGTGTTTTAATTGGCCTGCTTACTCTATTCGTATTCTTGCTGGGTCTTGCTAGAGGAGAGATTGAACTGGCACGGACCATGGCCTTTAATACGCTGGTTATGGCCCAGCTGTCCTTTGTATTTTCCTGCCGCAGTGAGGAGAGAGCCCTCTGGGAAGGGGGGAGAGGGACCAATAATTTCCTTCTTCTGGCTGTCTCTTTTTCTGTCCTGCTGCAGCTGGGGGTTATCTATCATCCCCTGCTTGCATCTTTTTTTCGAACTGTCCTGCTGGGGCCTGGAGAATGGCTAATAATTATCTGCTCTGTGCTCTTTTCTCTCCTTGGTCTGGAGGTTTTTGAACATATACTGCTGGCAGGCAGACTGAACGGGATTAAGGTGAAGGAAATTGCAGATCAGGGCTAAATAATTCCGCTTAACTCTTGCAAACTATGATCCTTCTGTGATAAGATATGTAACAAGAAAGGCTCAGTCAAGCTTATGAGACAGGAATAGGGTGGTAGGATGCGCAGTATGACCGGTTATGGTTTTTTCCAGCTGCAGCTGGATGATTACAGAGTGGAAGTGGAGATACGTTCTGTTAATCATCGGCACCAGGAGATAAGAGTCCATCTGGAGCAGGCCTTTCGCAGCTGGGAAAAAAGCCTCTATGATCTAATTAAAGAAGCTCTAAGTCGGGGACGGGTAGATCTTTATCTTACTGTCAGTGGTCAGGCTCTGGAGTATGAAGTTAAGGTCGATCTCAATCTGGCTCGTGGTTACCATCAGGCCTGGAAGAGCCTGGAGGAAGAACTGGGGCTGGATGAGGATCATGCTCTTTCCTTTTTATGCCAGCAGGAGGATCTCTTTCAGATCAGGGAAAGAGAGCGTCATGACAGTGATCTGGAGGAGAATATAATGTCTGCAGCCAGAGGGGCTCTGGATAACCTTCTGGAGATGAGAAAAGAGGAGGGCAGGCAGCTGGCTGAGGACTTAAAATCATCCCTTGCTGAGATGAGCAGACTGCTTGTGGCAATTGAAGAACGCTCTCCTCTGGTGACAGAAGAGTACCGACAGCGACTGACAGAGCGGCTCTCAGCTTTAACCGAGGGCTCCTTTGAAGCTCCTGATGAAGAAAGACTGGCCTTTGAAGTTGCTATCATGGCTGAAAAGAGTGATATCTCCGAGGAGCTTGCCAGAATTAAGAGCCATCTCAACCAGTTTGAAGAGACGGTTGAGCAGGCTTCGCCGGTGGGCAGAAAACTGGATTTTATTGCTCAGGAACTACACCGTGAGGTCAATACCATTGGGTCTAAGGCCAAGGATTCGCTGATTGCAGAGGCAGTAATTGAAATGAAGAGTGAAATAGATCAACTCCGTGAACAGGCCAAGAATATTGAATAGGAGGTGACAGTAATGGGAATTAAACTGATTAATATTGGTTTTGGTAATATCGCAGCTGCCAATCGAATAATTGCCATTGTCAGTCCCGAGTCAGCACCTATTAAGCGAATTATCCAGGAGTCCAGAGATGAGGGAATGCTGATCGATGCCACCTATGGTAGGCGGACAAGGGCTGTAGTTATTACCGACAGTGGTCATGTCATTCTTTCTGCAGTTCAGCCTGAGACAGTTTCCCAGCGCCTGGTAACAAAAGATAACAAGGATGGAGAAGAGCAATAAGAAGGCCGGGGGTGGGGAGCTTGCAACAGACCAAAAAGGGTGGACTCTTTGTTTTATCTGGTCCCTCGGGAGCAGGGAAGGGCAGTGTCCTCAGTTCCTTGCTTGAGGAGTGTGAACAGGTAGAATTCTCTGTCTCTGCCACCACCAGGAAACCGCGACCTGGTGAAAAAGATGGCCATGAATATCACTTTATTTCTGAAGCTGAATTCCAGGAGGGGATCAGGGAAGGCAGGTTTCTGGAATGGGCAAGGGTACACAACAACTATTACGGTACCCAGAAAGAGTTTATAGCCAGGGGCCTTGAAGGGGGACAAAACCTGATTCTGGATATAGATGTTCAGGGAGCCAGACAGGTAAAAGAGAGCGGTATAGATGCCACTTTTATTTTCCTGGCTCCACCCTCACTGGAAGCTCTGCGTGAAAGGCTTTATAAGAGAAATACCGAGGACAGCAATATAATTGAAGGAAGATTGAAGACAGCTGCCTTAGAGCTGAAATGTATCAAAGAGTACGATTACCTGGTGATTAATGATTGCCTGCAGGAGGCTATCTGCAGGCTAAAGGCGATTATCATTGCTGAAGGTTGCCGGGTCTCTCGTTATGAGGAAGGTGATTTATATGTTTTTTGATGGAATGACTGAACCATCCATAGACTCCATGCTTGATAAGGTTGACAGTCAGTATACTCTGGTTATCATGGCTGCCAGAAGAGCCAGAGAGCTGAATGAGGAGGAGGCTACCTCAGACCGAAAAAAATTAAAGCCTGTCTCCATTGCCCTGAGAGAGATTGAGGAGGGCAAGCTTACATACAGGCGATCATAGGGGATAGACCCATGGAAAAAGACATCTTTATGGGAAAAAAAATAATTGTTGGTATCACCGGCAGTATTGCTGTCTACAAGCTTTGCTCTCTTGTCAGCACTCTGGTGCAGAGAGGGGCAGAGGTCTCGGTAGTAATGACTGAAGCAGGAGCAAGGTTCGTGGGACCAATAACCTTTCAGGCCCTGACAGGGAATCCTGTCTATCAGGATTTCTGGGAGGGAGAGACAGCCCTTGATCATATTCTTCTTACCGAAGAGGCGGATCTCTTGCTGGTGGCTCCGGCAACTGCCAATACCATTGCCAAAATGGCCCATGGGATTGCCGATAACCTTCTAACTGCTGCAGTACTTGCCTATGAGGGCCCCCTGCTGGTGGCCCCGGCTATGAACAGCAAAATGTATGCTCATCAATCTCACCAGGAGAATTTAAGACACCTGGAGAGACGGGGTGTGCTTCTGCTGGAACCTGAGGTGGGACATCTGGCCTGTGGTGTAGAGGGTAAGGGTAGATTAATGGAGCCCCATCAGATCTTGAAGGAGCTGGAGTACCATCTTACAGAGAGTGATCTGGAGGGAATGAGCTTCTTGATCACTGCCGGAGGAACCAGAGAACCCCTTGATCCGGTTAGGTATTTGGGTAATTATTCCAGCGGCAGGATGGGCTATGCCCTGGCAGAGGCGGCTGCCCTCAGGGGGGCAGAGGTGCTTTTGGTCAGTGGTCCAAGTATGCTGGAGGTGCCTCCACATGTGCAGCTGAAGCAGGTGGAGAGGGCCAGTGAAATGCATCAGCTGCTGCTGGATAAGGCCTCAGAATATCAGGTAATAATCAAGGCTGCTGCTGTGGCTGATTTCAGACCGGCTCAGCAGAGCGAGGATAAGATTAAAAAGAGTGGTGAGGACCTAAGGCTAAAGCTTTTGCCAAACCCTGATATCCTGGCTGAAGTTGGAAGCATGAAGCGGAAAGACCAGCTGCTGGTGGGTTTTGCTCTGGAAACCAGGGATCTTGTTGCAGGGGCTGGTAAGAAGCTAAAGTCCAAGAACCTGGATCTGGTGGTTGCCAATAAGGCCAGTGCTCTGGCCTCAGACAGGAGTAAGGCCACCCTGGTAACAGAGGCTGGTGCTGAACAACTGCCTGAGATGTCAAAAAAGCTGTTGGCCTACAGGATTCTGGATGAGATTTTGGGAATGAAAGAGGGAAGACAGGAGTAGTCAGGGGAAAGCGGGGATCTTTTTGGCCGAGATTATCTTTCATCGACCCCAAAGCGGGGTCTTTCAGCTTAGAAAGAACAGGTTTATAGCTGCTGTGGAGAGCAGAGGAGGACTGGAGGAGGTATATCTGCCCAGTACCGGACGTATGGAGGAGCTTTTAGTTCAGGGAGCAGAGGTTCTACTGGAACCGGTCAGCTCTAAGTCTAAACGTCGTACCTCACATGATCTGGTGGCTGTTCTTTATCAGGGTCACTGGGTGGGAATAGATTCCAGACAGCCCAATAGACTGGTGGCAGAGGCTCTGAAGGGAAACGAACTTGCCTTTCTCAGGGGCTATAATCTGGAACAGGAAGAGCCTTCCTATTCAGGTGGGCGCTTTGATTTTTTGTTGCAGCACAAGGGGCAAAAACTCTATCTGGAGGTTAAGTCTGTTACCCTTGTCAGTGAGGGTGTTGCTCTATTTCCTGATGCTCCCACCAGGCGGGGAAGCAGGCATGTTAGAGAGCTGGAGCAACTTACTTTAGGAGCCAGTAAGGCCCTGTTGCTCTTTGTTATTCAGCGGGAGGATGCAGACTGCTTTTCACCACATGCACTGCAGGATCCCGAGTTTGCTGAGCGAGTTCGCAGTGCTCATGGGAGTGGTGTTGAGCTTAGAGCCATAAAATGCAGGGTGACAGAGAGGGGTATCTCCCTCGATCAGGAGGTGCCGGTGAGGTTATGAGCCGGGAATAGATTTTCACAGGTGGAAGGTATTCCGGGTCATTTCATGATCATTATTGGAGTTTTTAAAAATAAGTCTTTATTAATCAGATGGACCCTGGTCAGGGTCCTATTTTGCTATCACCTGATCCCTGCCTTCTCTCTTCGCCTGGTAAAGGGCCTTATCGGCGCGAATAAGAAAGCTTTTACGACTGTCATCCTCCAGCAGCTGAGTGACTCCCAGGCTGGCAGTTATCTTTAGATTAATATCAGGCAGCTTTAGTCCGGCAGTCTTCTTTCTTATTCTTTCGGCAGCTCTTATGGCATCATCGATACTTGCTTCTGTAAGCAGGATGGCGAACTCTTCACCACCAATTCTGGCTGCCATATCCTCTTTCCGTACCTCCTGCAGCAATAGCTGACCAAGGGCCTTTAGGACTTCATCTCCTGTGTAATGACCATAGTTATCGTTAATTTTTTTAAACCTGTCCAGATCAAGGATGATCAGTGAAAGGGGGGTTTGGTGTCTTTTGGAAGAGGAGATCATCTTTTCTAAAAAATCCATGAAGGCTCTGCGGTTGGATATGCCTGTCAGTTCGTCTTTTCTCAGCAGCAGCTTCATTTTGTTGTGTAGGAGTACGAGTTCCTTTGACTTTATAATGTGTTTCAGGACGAAATAGACGAAGAGGATGTAGATGGGGAGCACCAGAGCCTGGATAGTTAAACGGATAATTATGTTATCCATGACCGGAACCCCATAGTACCTGTTAATGATTACCGGTGTATAAAGGACTGAAATAAGTAGATAGGGAAGGCTGAGGCTGGCCACTACTGCCTTTAAAGAGAAGCAACTAAAGAGATAATGGTATATATATCCAGCAAGAAAGCCACGTAATACCGGGGCGATAGCAAAACTTATTAAATAGGTGTCAATACCATGCCAGATATAGACAGCGGCAAAATCCACCAGCCATCCAATTAATGCTCCCCATAGAGGCCCCAGCAGCATCCCCCCCAGCATTGTTATTAGGGGTGAAAGTCCCAATCTAAAGGCATCCTCTAACCAGAGGACAGAAAATTTGATCACATTGCCTGGATTGGCAAAAAAGATGCCGACAAGGGTTAACAGCATAAAGATCTGGAGATTCTTTTTAAAGGGATAGGGTTGAGCATCTGCATTTTTTGGTTTTAATGTCAGGTGCTTGGAGATAGCCATTATCTTGAACTCCCAGGATAATAGTAGACCAGGATCATTAAAACTCTAAATAAATAAGAAAAAAGTATTAACTGCCTACAAGTATAAGCGTTTATAGTAAAAATGTCAATGCAATTAGTATTTTGGATGCTGTTACTGAAGTTAGCCAGGAAAACTTCGCCCTGGAAAATAGGGAGGGGATGAATGTACATAATTTTGTAAAGGGTTTTCCTTAGTTGATAGAGGGCTTCTTATTGCATATTATAAGGAGGCGAAAGATATGAAACTAAAACAATATAGTAGAGGTCTCAATCCAATATTATGTTTCTTTCTAGTTTCTCATGGTATTCCATTTTTAATTACTGGTATACTTATGTTCTTAGAGAGGTCTTTTTATCTTATAAAGCCTTTTCACGCAGGATTAATATATTTTGGATTGTTAAGTCCAACCTTTGCAGCACTTTTTGTCTTATATAACTTCTACAACAAAAAAGCAAGAAAGAATTACTGGTATAGTGTGATTGATTTTAAAGGTATAACATGGAAGTGGTATTTGTTTATTCTTAGCTTTCCATTTTTAATCAGGTTATTGGCAGCAATCGCTGATGCAGTTTTTACAGTCAATCAATTTCAATTTATTTTATCCTCTAAGATGACTATTGCTTATGCAGTTATTTTAATATTTTTTGGGCCCATACCTGAAGAGTTGGGATGGAGGGGTATAGCATTTCCAGAATTACAAGATAAATATAATTTTATTTTTGCTGTATTATTTATAGGTATTATGTGGGCTCTCTGGCATCTTCCCTTATTTTTTATTGTGGGGACATATCAATATCAATTAGGATTATTCACGCCGCTTTTCTGGAATTTTATGTTAGGAATAATATTTACTTCAGCTGTATATGGTCTTATCTACAATAAGACCAATAATAGTATCTTTGCTGTTATCTTGTTTCATTATATTGGAAATTTAACAGGAGAAACATTTGCAATAACATTTAATGCAGAGCTAATATCAACTGGGTTAAGAGGAATACTTGCCTTCTTGATTATTGTATATTATATCAAGAAAAAAGGGTAAAACTCCGGTTCGTCAAGTAAGGTAACATGGGCTGTAAGTACTAGAATTGGGTAGCCGGGAGACTGCCATTATACCTGTATTAAAAAGGTTTAGAACAAAGCAATAACGCAATAACTCCCACCCACCCTGATGCCGACCACTGACAGCCCTTTGGGAGGAAGTCCTATATGATAGTGAAGAGTAGATAGCACTCAAACTGAGAAGAATTATTGTTCAAGGTTAATGTTTTGGACATTATCTTCTATACCCAGGGGTGTGGAGATATGTAGGTTAACCCCTATTCCGTAAGAGAGAAATTCCTTGCTTAATTCTATATTATCTTTGCTGATAGGTTAGGGAGTGAGGACCTGAGCGGGTTAAGGGGGTTGAAGTACTTACCAGCGAGTTCTAGAAAAGCTCATTAAAGGCAGATCCGAATATACTCTTGATTATCAATCCCTGCTAAATATCCAGGCCCGGGCTTGCCAGGCTTATGGCTTCAGTGATGGTTATCCCATCTGGAGATGGTCAGCAAATAAGGGACCAGGATGTCAAAGATCCTTGACACAATTTGCTGGCTGTGTTATTATCAGAGATAGTTAAATACTAACATCAAGAGTAGGGGGAGGGACTGGCCCGATGAACCCCGGCAACCAGCAGCCATTTGGTTTGTATGGTGCTAAATCCTGCAGGAGCAACTCCTTGGAAGATGTTTTTTTGGTCCCTTCCTAAAAATGCAGGAAGGGTTTTTATTTATTTTCCTAAGGAAAGTGGTGAATAAAATGGATAAGGGCAGTTATCTTTTTACCTCGGAATCGGTGACAGAGGGACATCCGGACAAACTGGCAGATCAGATCTCAGATGCTGTGCTGGATTCGATCCTGGCTAATGATCAGCAGGCAAGGGTGGCCTGTGAATGCCTGGTTACAACAGGGCTGGTGGTGGTTGGTGGCGAGATAACCACCTGCTGCTATGTTGATATCCCACAGGTGGTAAGGGATACCATCTGCAGGGTGGGTTATACCAGGGCCAAGTACGGTTTTGATGGCGAGACATGCGGTGTTCTCACTACCATTGATGAACAGTCCAGTGATATTGCGCAGGGGGTCGATCAGGCTCAAGAGGCCAAAGAGGGTCTGCTGGAGAATGGTTATCAGCTGGGGGCCGGTGATCAGGGTATGATGTTTGGATATGCCACTGATGAGACCCCTGAGCTGATGCCACTTCCAATCATTTTGGCCCACAGGCTGGCCCAGCGTATGACACAGGTCAGAAAGGATAAAACACTTCCCTTTCTTCGTCCTGATGGCAAGACTCAGGTTACAGTGGAATACGAAGATGGAAAGCCCCTCAGGGTAGATACGGTACTTTTGGCTGCACAGCACCATCCAGAGACTAAGAATAAAGAGTTGAAGGAGGCTCTGATGGAGGAGGTTGTTAAGAGGGTTGTTCCTGCCGAGATGATGGATGGGAAGACCTCTTACCTTGTTAACCCCACCGGACGCTTTGTCATTGGTGGCCCTCAGTCAGATACCGGTCTCACCGGACGGAAAATAATCGTTGATACCTACGGTGGAGCCGGTCGCCACGGAGGAGGCGCCTTTTCAGGCAAGGATCCTACCAAGGTTGATCGTTCAGCATCTTATGCTGCCCGTAAGGTGGCCAAGAATATTGTGGCCTCGGGACTGGCTTCACGCTGTGAGGTGCAGATTGCCTATGCTATTGGAGTGGCCCGTCCGGTTTCAGTAATGGTGGAAACCTTTGGTACCGGCAGGGTTGAGGAGGAGAGAATAGAAGCTCTGGTCCAGGAGGTCTTTGATCTGAGGCCAGGAAAAATTATTGAAGAGATGGATTTAATGCGCCCTATCTACCATCAGCTGGCTGCCTATGGTCATTTTGGACGCCCTGAACTGGATCTGCCCTGGGAAGAGACAGATTACAGCCAGGAGTTAAAAAGTCTGGCCAGAAGCTAAATTATTGAAGGGGGATATCATCTTCCCTCTTTAATCATAATATAGATTATCTGAAGCCTTAATCAGGTGGGGGGTTGTTATTCTTGGCTGAGGGTATATCTATGAAAAGGATAGGACAGGGGCTGCGTTATTCTTTGATCCTGAGTGTGGTAACCTCCCTCTTGATCATCCTTTACACTGTTGATCAGGAGACCATTGACCATCTTTTATACATAGAGCCCCTTTATCTTTTTCTGGCCCTTCTGCTGAGTATTATCGTCTGGTTACTTGGCGGCCTGAGGCTTTATATTGTTGCCAGGGGTATGAAGGAAGAGCTCTCCTTTTTTTGTGCCCTGAGAGTCTTTCTGGTAGGGTCCTTTGTCTCCAATATTACTCCCTTTGCTTCCGGTGGTGGGCCCTTTCAGGTCTATCTTCTGCATCAGTCAGGTATGTCAGTGGGCAAATCAACCACGCTGGTGGTGGTTCAGTTTGTTCTTCGCCTGTTATTATTTGGTCTTCTGGGTCCACTCTTCTACTTATTTTATCCGGGGATCATAGGGGCTGCTCCTTTACCCACCAGAATAATTGATCTGGGAGTTCTGATGGGTTTTCTTCTTTCTCTCATCATGCTCCTGGTAATTTACTATCCCCAGCTGATCAGATGGCTGGTAACATTATCTTTCAGGTTACCCCTGATCAGGGGGCTGACTAATAATCGTCGCATTAGGTCTCTAATTGCTGAGGTTATCCGTGAAACCACTGTTTTTAAGCGCAGTATGTTGCTGCTGGTTCGGCGGGAACAGGTTTTTTTGCTGCTGGTTACTCTGGCTACAGTCTTGTTCTGGGTTCTTTTTTTTAGTATTCCCCCTGTCCTGATGATGGGTCTGGGCAGACAACCCCGTTATCAGGAGAGCCTTATTATTCAGACCATCTTTTATCTGATTTTAAACTATATTCCTACACCGGGAGGCAGTGGTTTTGCCGAGCTTGGCTTTGCCTCTCTCTTTTCTCTTTTTACTCCACCAAGTATGGTGGGGATCCTGACCTTTGTCTGGCGTTTTTTAACCTATTATCTGCTGCTTTTGGTTGGTGGACTGCTGAGCCTTAAGCTGTTGATTACCAGTGAGTAAAGGTGCTGATGGTAATGAAATTTGCTGCAGTAATCGTCGATTTGGCGGTAAAAAATATTGATCACCCCTTTGATTATAGTATCCCTGACAGGTTGCAGCAGCAGATTGAAGTTGGGCAGCTGGTGGAAGTCCCCTTTCAGAGGAGACGGTTGCCGGCCTATGTAGTTCAGCTGAAGGATAGTCCGGATTATGACCGGACCAAAAGTATAATCAGACTCCTTCATCCCCTACCCCTCTTCGATGAAGAACAGCTGCCTCTTATTTACTGGCTGGCTGAATACTATCAGTCACTGACCATTAAGGCTATTAAAATGCTTCATCCCCCTGTTACATTGGCAAATGAGATTGAAAGGACGGTTCACTATCGGGGAGGAGAGGACTCCCTGGCTGAGCTATCATCCCGGGCCAGGAAACAGCGGCGGGTACTGGAGTTTTTGCAGGAACATCAAGAACCCCTTCTTCTCTCTGAGCTGCTGGAGAAGACAGGCTGTAAAACCAGATCACCCATCAGGGAGCTGGAGAAGAAGGGCCTGATCGAAATTACCAGCCGACAGATCTTTCGTCAGCCCTATGGGGAATACAGCTTTGAAAGGGTAGAACCCCATACCCTAAACAGGCATCAGGAGCTGGCCTTAGAGGAGATAGCAGCTGCTCTTAGAGGGGATAATACCCATCATTTTCTCCTCCACGGTATTACCGGCAGTGGTAAGACGGAGATCTATCTGCAGGCCATAAAACTGGCCCTAAAGAAGGGTGGGGGCGCCATTCTGCTGGTACCGGAGATAGCTTTAACCTGGCAGACGGTCAGACGCTTTAAAGAGCGCTTTGGATCCCTGGTGGCTGTTCTCCACAGCCAGCTATCTGCAGGTGAGCGCTTTGATGAATGGCAGCGCATCAAGCTGGGAAGGGCCAGGGTGGCTATCGGTGCCCGGTCGGCCATCTTTGCTCCAGTCAATAACCTTTCTCTAATTATATTGGATGAGGAGCATGAATGGTCCTATAAGGAGTGGGATAATCCCAAGTACCATGCCCGTCAGGTTGCTGTTAAACGAGCCTCTCTAGCGGGGGCTATTACCATCTTTGGTTCAGCCACTCCCTCTCTGGAATCCTATTATCAGGCCCAGGAGGGAGCTTACAGTCTTCTTCAGCTGCCGGAGCGAATTGATGCCCGACCACTGCCACCGGTCAGGGTTATTGATATGCGCAAAGAACTAAAGGGAGGTAACCGCCGGATCATCAGCCAGCAGCTGAAAGAAGAGATGACCCACTGCCTTAAGAAAGGGGAGCAGGTGCTTCTTTTTCTCAATCGCCGCGGTTTTTCAAACTTTCTCCTCTGCCGTATCTGTGGCTATGTTCCCCGCTGCGAGAACTGTGATGTTTCTCTAACCTATCACCGTTCACCGGAGCGGCTCTTCTGTCATTACTGTGATCTTGGCCATCAGCTACTGCAGCGCTGTCCTCAATGTGGGAGCAGATATCTGCGCCATCTGGGGATCGGCACCCAGAAGGTGGAGGAGGAGGTAAGGACTCAGTTTCCGGAGGCAGCAGTGGCCCGTATGGATCTGGATACTACTACCAGGAAGGGATCACATACCCGTATTTTAGAGTCCCTGCGCTGTAGAGAGCTGGATATCCTGATCGGTACTCAGATGATAGCCAAGGGGCATGATCTGCCCCATATTACCCTGGTGGGTGTTATTATTGCTGATACTGTTCTTCATTTTCCCGATTTCCGTTCGGCAGAGCGAACCTTTCAGCTTTTGACTCAGGTCTCGGGACGAACCGGCAGGGGGTCAAAGGGGGGAGAGGTAATCGTCCAGACCTACAGTCCCGAACACTACTCGATAGAGACTGCCAAAAACCATGATTTCCTGGCCTTTTATCGGCAGGAGATAGAGCTGAGGAGAGAACAGAACTATCCTCCCTTCTCCCGCCTGATTAATATTATTATCTCTTCCGAAAGAGAGGATCTCTGCCGCCAGGTGGCAGAAAAGATGGGTCAGTATATAGATGACTCTCAGGGGGAGGGGGATTATGATTATCTGGGACCAGGTCCTGCCACTCTCAGCCGGCTGAGGGGTAAGTACCGCTGGCAGATCATGCTCAGGGGTGCAAGCCTCTCCTCCATGCGGAAGGCCTGTAAGGGGGCCCTTGATCATCTTGACAGCAAGGAGCTCAGTCCGGTTAACGTCAGTGTGGATATTGATCCGGTCTCCATCTTGTGATAGACTATTACCTGAAGGAGGGAATGACCATCGATCTCAGAATTAGACAGCTGGGGGATCCTGTGCTCAGGCTCAGGGCGGCTCCAGTTAAGAAGATAGACCAGAGGTTGAAGGAATTAATGAACAGGATGTTAGAGGGGATGAAGGAGGCTCAGGGAGTGGGGCTTGCTGCTCCTCAGGTGGGTATCAGTCAGCGTTTTTTCGTTGTCCAGCTGGAGGATGAGACTTACCGCCTGGTTAATCCTGAAATAATTGAGACTGGAGGGCGGGAGCTGGCCGAAGAGAGCTGCCTCAGTGTGCCCGAGAGAAGTGGACTTGTTCCCAGATGGGAGTGGGTCCGTCTTAAGGCCTTAAATGCAGAGGGTGAAGAGGTTGTAATTGAGGCAGAGGGACTGCTGGCCAGGGTTTTTCAGCATGAACATGATCATCTGGAGGGCAGGCTCTTTATCGATCTGGTGGGTAGTGATGATCCTTTACCGAAGATAGAGGGTGATTAATATATGAGGCTGGTCTTTATGGGGACACCTGAATTTGCCATTCCCACTCTTAGAGAGCTGGTGGAGGACGATGAATATAACCCCCTGGCTGTTATTACACAGCCTGATCGCAGATCGGGCAGGGGTCAGAGAATGACTCCTCCCCCCATTAAAAAAGAGGCCCTAAAACTGGGTCTGGAGGTTATCCAGGAAGAACAAATCAATAACCTACACCTCTTTGATCTATTACAGAGACTTGAACCACAGGTGATGGTTGTTGTGGCCTTTGGTCAGCTGCTGTCCAAGAGACTGTTGCAGCTTCCCTTTTATGGGTGCATCAACCTTCATGCCTCACTGCTGCCTCGCTATCGTGGAGCAGCTCCCCTGCATCGGGTAATTATCAACGGGGAGTCTGAGACAGGTGTCACCACCATGCTGATGAATGAGGGCATGGATACCGGTGATATCCTCTTACAGGATCGAGTCTCAATTGGTGAGGATGAAACTGTGGGTGAGCTCCATGACCGTCTGGCCCTAAGAGGTGGAGAGCTGATGCTCAAGACCCTGCTGGCCTTAAAGAGGGGAGAGCTGCAGCCAGAACCTCAGGAAGAAGAACGGGCCAGCTATGCGCCACCACTGGATAAGGAGGAGTGCTGCCTTAACTGGGAGCAGAGTGCCAGTGAGCTTCATAACCTGATCAGGGGTACCAATCCCTGGCCAGGGGCCTATACCTATCATCGGCAAAGAATGATCAAGGTCTGGTCCTCAACTTTAATTGAAGCCAGTGGTTCCGACAGCCTGCCGGGTACCGTGCTGGGCCTGGAGGAGGAGGGCCTAAGGGTTGCCACCGGCAGCGGGGTTCTTTCTCTGCAGGAGATTCAACCTGCAGGTAAAGGGAGGATGAGCTGTCGAGATTACTGCTGTGGTTACTCCCTTAAAGCCGGTGATAAACTGGGCCGGGGAGAGCAAGGATGATGGGTGATCGAAGACCCTTTTCTCTTTTTATTTTGGCCACAGTTATGCTCCTCTTCTTTAGTCTGCCGGTCTTTATCATCTGGTATCTAAACTTTTTTGGTTTTAGCCCCCTGCTCAGAGTGCTTCTCCTGTTACTGGGGACAGTCTTTTCTTTAGTGTTGCTGCTTTTAATTCTCGGTATAGTTGTTACCCTGGTGGCATTCTATGGGAACAAACCTTTGGGTTCACTGATTTTTTTTACTAAAATAGTAATCTCATACTTCTTTCCCCTGATCATTAAACTGGGGACCTGTCTGGGTTTCAACCGGGCCCCTTTACAGGCCACCTTCATCCAGCTGACCAATCGCATCCAGCAGCTTGATAGGCCACTGGAGCCAGAAAAACTGCTGGTCTTAATTCCCCACTGTCTGCAGCTAACCACCTGTAGCCATAAGGTGACCCACAGGATAGACAACTGTAAGCGCTGTGGCAGCTGTCAGGTGGATGAGCTCCTGGAGTTGAGAGATAAATATGGTTTTCATCTAAGGATTGTTAGTGGGGGGACCCAGGCCCGACGGGTGGTCAATGAATTAAGGCCTGAGGGTGTGGTGGCAGTTGCCTGTGAACGGGATTTAAGCAGTGGTATTATGGATACTTATCCCCTGCCAGTCCTGGGAGTAGTTAATATACGTCCTCAGGGGCCCTGTGTAAACACCAGGGTTATTATTCAGCGGCTGGAGGAGAGTATAATAAGTTTTTTGAGGAGGAAGGAAACTTGAGCCTAATTTTTATTATTCTGCTGTTAATGCTTCTCTTTCCCTATCTCTTGTTTCCCCTGCTGATGGTACTGCTGATCATTATCCCCTTTAAGTTTACCATTAACTCCCTGCTGACTCTCATTTATACTCCCCTGCAGTTGATTAAGATTGCCAGTAACAGAAGGCTGCGTAAAAACCATGCCCTGGAGCATGCTACCATTAATGTTATTGAAGAGTATTATGGTGATCAAAGGCTCTCAGGTATGGCCCGGGAGGATGGTTTTTTTATTCTGGGACAGCTTCCTCCAGGGTTGGTGGAGAAGGCCGCCAGGGTTGGCCTTCAGCGATTAAAATCAGGTGCCAGCGAGCTTGTGGTTCACAAACGCTGTGGTACCAGCCTGGCCATGGCTAATCTGGTCTCGGCACTGGTCTTTATTTTTCTCCTTTTAAACAGTGGTCACTTTACCTTCTTTTACCTGGTGCTGGCCCTGCTGGCGGCTCATATTTTGGGTCCAGTGCTGGGGAGGATAATACAAAGGCATTTAACTACCTCCACCGATCTCTCTGATCTCTTTATTGCCGGGGCTAGGACCGGTCATCGACAGCAAAACATTTTCGGTTTTTCCTTCTCTCGGCCTGATCGCATCTTTATCGAGACCTACCAGCAACAGGGAAGGGCCGGTTGATTATGGCTAAAGATCTTAAGGTGCGGGAGCTGGCTTTGAGGGGTCTTAACCGTTTGGAGAAGAGGGGAGGTTATTCGCCTCCTATCCTTAACTCACTGCTGGAGGGCAGTTCTCTCTCAGCTGCCGATAAAAGGCTTTTAACCAGGCTCTTCTATGGTGTTTTACGTAGAAAGCGCAGCTTGGACTGGAGGATTGATCTGCTGGCTAAGAGGGGTATTGATAAGATGCCCCTTGAGCTCAAGAACATACTCAGGCTGGGTTTTTACCAGCTGCTCTATCTTGACCGTGTTCCCTCTCATGCTGCCTGCCATGAGAGTGTGGAGCTGGCCAAAGGGCAGGGAAAGAATAAATGGGCACCCTTTGTGAATGCTCTCCTGCGGGCTTTGATCAGAAAAAAGAAGGAGCTGATGCTTCCTCCCGAAGAGCTGGAGACTGTTCCTTATCTCGGCCTTAAGTACTCCTACCCGGACTGGATTGTAAGTCTCTGGCTGGAACGTTACGGCAATCAGGAAGCAGAAAGGCTGCTTGCTGCCGGGAACAGGATCCTGCCTCTGAGTATCAGGGTCAACACCTTAAAGATCGATCCACCGAGACTGAGGGAGAAGCTGGGTGAAGAGGGTGTGAAGGCTGAGCCAGTGGAAGGGCTGCCCAGGGCTCTAATTCTAAAGGAATCACCACCACTGAAAGAGCTAAAATCCTTTCGGAAGGGTTTCTTCTATCCCCAGGGTCTGGCAGCCATGGTGGCCGGAGAGCTCCTTGGAGCAGCTCCCGGTGAAGAGTTGCTCGATCTATGTGTCGGACCGGGTGGTAAGGCTACCCAGCTGGCAGAGCTAATGGGCAACCGGGGAAGAATAGTGGCCCTGGATCTCCACGCTCATCCTCTCAGGCTGCTCCGTGATAACTGCCAGCGGCTGGGAATAAATATTATTGAAGAGATTGAGGGTAATGCACTGGACTATGGGACAGAAGACTCCTTTCATCGGGTACTTGTTGATGCCCCCTGCAGTGGTCTGGGGCTTCTCTCTCCCCGCCCTGAGATCAGGTGGAGGCGAGAGCTTGAGGAGCTTAAGGAGCTGGCTTCACTGCAGCTGGCCCTTCTCAAAAAGGGAGCCTCACTGCTTAAACCGGGAGGGGTTATTCTCTATTCCACCTGTACCCTCACTGGCCCGGAAAATGAAGGGGTGGTGGAAAGCTTTCTTCGTGAGCAGGAAGGTTTCAGGTTGCTCTCTGCCAGGGAAAGGCTTCAGCGGGCAGGTGTCTTCTTTTTACCTCTTTCAGATTCAATTTCTATGCCGGAAACCCTTGAATATCGG
>CAZXKH010000006.1:0-19363 GCA_964641385.1 uncultured Clostridia bacterium
TATTAAATTCCTTCCGATTACCAGTGTTTCTTTAATTTTATTTCACTGATTCAGGATAAGGCTAAAGAAGATCATTCCTGTGAACTCATATACTCCCTGATAATCTTTACTATCCTCTCCGCCGCCCTGCCATCACCAAAGGGGTTCTTGGCCTGAGACATCATCTCATACTCCGCACTGCTGTCCAAAAGAGTGCAGAGCTCCTCCCTTATACGTCGAGGATCCGTTCCCACCACCCTTACTGTTCCGGCCTCCACGGCTTCGGGGCGCTCTGTTACCTGGCGCAGAACCAGCACCGGCTTACCCAGAGATGGGGCCTCCTCCTGAATACCACCGGAATCGGTCAGGATCAGAGTGCTGGCTTCCATTAGATGAGCAAAGGCCTCATACTCCAGGGGTTCAATGAGATGAACCCGTTTTAGCTGCCCCAGAATCTCACTGGCAGTCTCCTGGACTAAGGGATTGAGATGAACGGGAAAGACAACCTCCACCTGGGGATACTCCTCCACAACCTCCCTTACTGCACGACAGATGTTCTCAAGGGGCTTACCCCAGTTCTCCCGGCGGTGGGCGGTAAGCAGGATTACCTTTTTGTGATCGAAATCAACCTGCTCCCAGAGGGGATGATAAAAGTCATTTTTTCTCTTCCTGACCACAGCCAGCAGGGCATCAACTACCGTATTACCGGTGACATATATCCTTTCAGGGTCTACTCCCTCCTGCTTTAAGCTGCTGGCTGCAGCCTCAGTGGGGGCAAAGTAGAGTGTACTTAAAAGATCACCCAGACGGCGGTTGATCTCCTCCGGAAAGGGATGATAGGGATCCCCTGTCCTAAGACCGGCCTCCACATGGCCCACCGGTACCTGCTGGTAGAAGGCAGCCAGGGCTGCAGCAAAGGTGGTAGTGGTATCACCGTGGACAAGGACCAGCTGTGGCTGGGTCTCCTTAATCACCTCCTCCACCCCCCTTAGCACACGGCAGGTGAGGCCTGAAAGCTCCTGTCTCTCCTTCATCACATCCAGATCAAAATGGGGTTTAATACCATATAAATTAAGCACCTGGTCCAGCATCTCCCGGTGCTGGGCAGAGACAGCCACCAGAGATTCAAGACTCTCTTCCTCCTCTAAGGCCTTAACCACCGGGGCCATTTTAATAGCCTCAGGCCTGGTACCAAAAACACTCAATATCCTAGGAATCAAGACCACTTCCCTTCTCCGAAAACGACCTCTTAATGACAAGAATTCCCAGTCTCTGAGCCCCAAAGAAGAGTATAATACAGGTCAAACTCAAAATAACTGTGGCCTGCAGGGGATTGGCTCCATTAATTCCCACAGCCAGAACCCCCAGAATAGTGCTGATCAGATAGATAACCAGCACCGCATTCCGATGACTTAAACCCAGATCAAGCAGACGGTGATGAAGGTGTCCACGATCGGCCTGGAAGATTGGTTTGCCCCGCTGATGGCGCCGGACAATGGCAAAAAGGGTATCAAAGATGGGCACACCCAGGGCCAGAAAGGGAACGATAAGGGTAATGGCTGCCGTTGATTTAAGGGCTCCCAGCACTGAGATACAGGCCAGAACAAAGCCGATAAACATGGCTCCAGCATCCCCCATAAAGATCTGGGCCGGGTTGAAGTTATAGCGGAGAAAGGCCAGTGAGCTGCCGGCAATGGTAACCGACAGAACGGCAATGGCGAACTGACCCTCTCTGAGGGCCACCACAAAAAGAGTGAGGGAGGCAATACCGGCCACTCCTGAGGCCAGACCATCGAGCCCATCGATGAGATTAATGGTATTGGTGATCCCCACAATCCAGAAAAGAGTAAGGGGTACAGCCAGCCGCTCCAGATAGATAATCCCACCCATGGGATGAGTTATAAAATCAACCCTGACGCCGTACATAATGGCAATCGAGGCAGCAGCAATCTGCCCCACCAGCTTGGCCCGGGGTGAAAGACCCCGGTAGTCATCCAGGAGCCCGGTGAGCAGAATCAGGGTCCCCCCTAAAAGAAGCCCCTGCAGCCTTTGATCAATGGACAGTGAGGCAAAAACTGAGAGTAAAAAACCAAGATAGATGGCCATCCCTCCCAGATTGGGAACGGGATGATCATTAATTCGCCGGGGCTGAGGATAGTCAAAGGCCCCTGAGAGATGAGCCAAATGTTTAATGGATGGAGTAAGAATAAAAGTAGTTATAAAGGCCAGTGAGAAAGAAAAAAGATATATCTCCATGAAAACACCTCATTCTTTAATAGCTGATCAATTTAATCTCAGCCTCTTCTAAGAGCTCCTGTGCCCTCCGGTCAGGATAGTCACCAGCAAAGACGATCTCCACTATCCCGGCATTAATGATCATCTTGGCACAGACCAGACAGGGCTGGTGTGTACAGTAAAGCCTTGAACCGGCAATGGAGATCCCGTGCAGGGCAGCCTGGATAATGGCATTCTGCTCTGCATGCAGGCCCCGGCAGAGTTCATGGCGTTCTCCCGAGGGAACATCCATCTTTTCCCTCAAACAGCCTGTCTCCTTACAGTGACGCAGGTTGGTGGGAGCTCCATTATAACCTGTAGCCAGCAGGCGTCGATCTTTAACTATTATTGCCCCTACCTGTCGTCTCAGACAGGTGGCCCTGGTGGCCACCACCTCCGTAATCTCCATAAAATAATCCTTCCAGGAGGGCCGATCAATCTGGTTTACCCTATTTAGTTCCATAGAGCCGATCACCTGCATCTCCCAAACCGGGCACTATGTATGACTTCTCATCAAGCCCCTGATCAATGGCCGCTGTATATACATCCACCTCAGGGTGTTTCTCCTGCAGATAATCTATCCCCTCAGGAGCAGCAAGAATGGAAATCAGCCTGAAGACATCTGCTCCCCTTTCTGTAACAGCAGAAATAGCCGCTGCAGCTGAATGGCCGGTGGCCAGCATGGGGTCTAAGATGATTACCTCCTGCCCGGCAGTCTCAGCAGGCAGCTTACAGTAGTACTCCACTGCCTCCAGGGTCTCCGGATGGCGGTAGATCCCTACATGTCCCACCCGGGCTGCTGGAAAGAATTTCAGTACTCCCTCCACCATTCCCAGCCCGGCTCTGAGGATGGGAACCACAGTCAGCTTATCCTCCCTCAAAATAGAGGATTCTGTCTGGCAGAGGGGTGTCCTAATGGAGACCTCCTGTAAGGGAAGATCCCTTGTGGCTTCATAAATCATAATACTGGCGATCTCAGCAATTAGCTCCCTGAACTCTTTGGCCCCTGTCTCTCTTTTTCTGACCAGGGTCAGCTTGTGCTGCAGCAAAGGGTGTTTGATCAGGTGCACATCGCTCACTCTTTTTCTCTCCCTTCCCAGCTATCAAAGAGATGGATTCTCCGCTGGTGCCTTCCACCTTCAAAGTCTGTTTGAAGCCAGGTCTCCACAATCTGGAGAGCCAGCTCAGTTCCAGTAACTCTCTGTCCCAGAGTAAGGACATTGGCATCATTGTGCTGGCGAGAAGCACGGGCAGAAAACTCATTGTGGCAAAGAGCAGCCCTTACTCCCGGTATTCTATTGGCAGCAATGGACATACCAATACCGGTGCCACAGACCAGGATTCCCCGCTGAAATGAACCCCGGGAGACAGCCAAAGAGACCTGCTGTGCATACTCCGGGTAATCCACCGAAGCCTCTGAATGAGTACCAAAATCCTTATATTCCAGTCCCTTATCTTCCAGCAGCCCCTCGATCTCCTCCTTCAATCTGTAACCACCATGATCGCTTCCCAGAGCTATTCTCATAGTATAATACATCTCCTGTAATAAATCTATTAGTATTATTTCTTCAAAAAGAACATTAATCCTGCTTTTACCTTCAATTGTCTTCCATCTCCAGTAATTTCTCCACCAGTGCTTCCAGTGCCTCCCTGATCTCCTGCAGTGAAAAACGATAGCTCTCCAGGCTGCCGCCAAAGGGATCCTGGATATCCAGATCAAAGAGAGCCTCCTCCAGGGCAAGAATCTCTTCCTCAGAGGCAGTATCTTCTTCCCTGGCCATTCTCTGCTTCAGTTCCCTGAGCCTTCTTTTTTTTCTCTCCCTTTCCCTGGAGCTGGCAAACTCCTTGAGGGTATAAACCTCCCGGGAGAGACCCTCCTGTTCCAGCAGATCCTCCACCCGTTCCTTATGGGCCCCGGTCATGGTCAGGATCAGATCAGCCCCCTCGATCAGCTCCCTTTGCAATCGTCGGGAAGAGTGGTTTGTGGCCTGAAATCCCTCTTCTCCTAACACTTTTTCAGTCTTTTCTGTGGGTGGAGAACCCTCCACAGCTGCCAGGCCGGCCGAAGAAACCTGGAAGGGTAGTTTTTCTGTCCTCTGCTGGAGAAGGTGACGCAATATTGTCTCCGCCATTACACTACGACAGGTATTGCCGGTACAGACAAAGAGAATAGTTCTGGCCATCAAAGCTCACCCCCCTAAAAACCAATAGCCATTCTCAGGGCCAAAAGCATCAGTATTATTCCTCCCAGCAGACCGGTGCGTTCAATAAAAGACCCAAAAAAACCACCCAGATATAACCCCATCAGGGTCAAAACAATTGAGACTATCCCAAAGAGCAGAGCCACCATCAGGGGAGCAAAGCCAAAGGTACCCAGACCAAAACCAACACTTAAAGCATCAATACTAACTGTTA
Source organism: uncultured Clostridia bacterium (assembly GCA_964641385.1). Classification (GTDB taxonomy): domain Bacteria; phylum Bacillota; class Halanaerobiia; order CAZXKH01; family CAZXKH01; genus CAZXKH01. Next base: position 4,669 of record CAZXKH010000006.1, read on the forward strand.
GTGGGAGCAGCACCAAAGCCCAGCCCCTGATCTCTGTCAGATCCTGCTCTGAATGTGTATGCTTGCCCTCATCCCTGATCATTTTCAGTCCGATAACCAGCAGGATCAGAGCCCCCAGATAGACAGCACTATCACCAATAAAGCCACTGGCGGCCCGTCCAAAAATTAGCCCCAGATAGGTCATTACAACGTGGAAGAAGCCCACCAGCAGACAAAACTTTCCCCGCTGCAGAGTAGAGGGAGAATTGACACCAACACCAACCGATAGTGAAAAGGCATCAAGGGCTACCGCCAGGGCAATTAATGTCAGTTCAATAATTCATTCCTCCCCTGATCAGGGCTTAAAAAAGAAAGAGTAATCCCATTAAGATCAGAATCAGACCACCAAAGTATTCGGCCACCAGTCCCAGGAAACTGCCCAGCCTGTCACCAAGGCCCAGACCCATAAGAACCATCATAAAGGCTATCAATCCCAGAATTAGTGTATAAAGAGAGGGGTGCCGGTGCATCATCCCCAGCCCCACCCCCACTGTCAGAGCATCAATACTGACACTAAAGGCCAGTAACAATAACCCCATACCCTGCCAGAGGCCACTCCTTAAAGATTCCCCCTCAGAGCTGGCTTCAAAGATCATTACTCCACCCAGAAGGATCAGGAGCCCTGCCCCCAGAGCAGAGGTCAGCTGAGGCAGTGTTTCAGCATTAATGCCGGTTCTTTGGGCCAGGAAGAGCTCGAAGTAATGGCCCAGATAAAAACCCATTAAAGGAAGCAAAATATGCAGACTGCCCACCAGCAGAGAAATCAATAAAGACTTAGAAGCCCCGGGGCGCTTGATCCCCAGAAGCAGTGAAACCGAAAAGGCATCACCACTGAGAGCAAGACCCAGACTAACAGCCTGATAAAGGCTCATCCACCCTCTCCCCCCAATAAAGAAATGGTCTCCCTACACCATTATATGCAGGAGAGAAGAAAAATGTGAATCATAGCCTGACAACCCTGTGGGAGGCCGATTTTCGCATCCGGTTCATAATAGCCAGTCCCAGGCCCCTGCTCTCCACACCCTCGGCCAGAATTAGATCAACTCCCAGCCGGTCAAGCTCACGCAGCAGGTCAAAGAAGTTGTGGGCTATTTCCCGAGGACGGTACATACTGCCCAGCTTCAGAACCATAAAACCCTCCTGGAAATAAAGGGAAAAGGATTCGCTGGTGGATAAAATCCCCACCATCCGCTTCTGCTGATGGGCCTTCTCAGCCCGTCTGAGCAGCTCCTCCCTTACCAGCTCTGGCTTCCCTTCAAAGACGATCATCTCAGCCCGGGGAGCATAATGCCTGTATTTTAGACCGGGGGAGGAGGGAGTCTCCATTTCCAGGCTATCTGCCAGCTCCACCCTGCCCAACTTCTCTTCAAGCTCTTCGATGGTCAAACCACCCGGTCGCAGCAGCAGGGGCGGGTTCCTGGTCAGATCAATGACCGTTGACTCCAGTCCAATACCGGTCTCCCCACCATCAAGAAGCAGTGGAATCCGGCCGGCAAAATCATCCAGCACATGCTGGGCCCGGGTAGGGCTGGGCAAACCTGAGAGATTGGCACTTGGTGCAGCCAGGGGCAGGCCAGCCTCCTGGATCAGGGCCAGAGCCACCTGATGATCGGGCATTCTCAGGGCCACAGTATCCAGTCCGGCTGTGGTCACTGAGGGGACTCTCGTCCGACGACGGAGAATGATAGTCAGAGGACCGGGCCAGAACTCATCCATCAGCAGTCTGGCCTGTTCCGGCACCTCCCGCACCAGAGAGTTTAAATTGTCAGTGGAGGCCAGGTGAAGGATCAGGGGGTTGTCAGTGGGCCTTCCCTTGACCTGGAAGATGGAGCGCACTGCCTCCTCATCTAAGCCATTGGCCCCCAGACCGTAAACGGTTTCCGTAGGGAAGGCAACCACTCCTGCCTCCTTAAGGATCCTGGCACCCTCTCTCAGGCCTTCTCTTGCCTCTCGCTGCTCTAAATTATGGCAGCAGTAAACTTTTGTCCCCCTGCAATCCCTCATCACAACCAGTCCTTTATGCTAAATCGGAATCAGCCTTGGTCTGGGAAGCCTTAACACCCCCCGGCGGAAGCTCATATTCAAGGATAAAAAGAAGGAGAGCTGCCTGGGAGCCTGGAGAAGGCGCTTCAGGATTGAGGGCCAGGAATAGAACTTTCTCCAGGCCCAGTTAAAGCCATCCTGCAGCAGTTCGCTCCTCATACAGTGTGGCTCAAAGACCACCCTGCTGATAGAATAATTGGCCCAGTTATAATCGGTAATCCTTCGCTCCCGCATCAGACGTCGATACAATTTGGTACCTGGCAGGGGAGTCAGGATCCCGAACTGAGCAGCAGCCAGACCATTCTCAATAGCAAAATCAACTGTCCGCTGAAAGACACCGGTGTCATCATGTTCAAAACCAAAGATAAAGGCTCCCTCGATATTGATCCCCCGGTCATGAATACGGGAGATCAGCTCCTGGTAGCCATCGACCCGGTTAATACCCGCCTTGCCGATACCGGCAATGTTCTCCTCCTTGAGGGATTCAAAGCCGATAAAAAGAGCCACACAGCCACTATCCCGGGCCAGATCCAGCAGTTTCTCATCCTCAGCGATGTTGATGGAAGCCTGACCAATCCACCTCTTCTTAAGAGGCCTCATCTCTTTAAAGAGACGACGGGCATAGGAGGGAGAGCCGATAATATTATCATCTACAAAGACCATCAGCCTGCCCTTTAAGGAATCGATCTCCTCCAGCACATTCTCCAGTGGACGAAAGCGGTAGCTCTGCCCAAAAAACTGGGAGACTGCACAGAAGGAGCAGCGGTAGGGACAACCCCTGGTTACCTGCATGGTATTAACCGTCAGGTAGGAGGAGGAGCGATATAGATCCCGACGGGGTTGAGGAATCCTGGCTGCCTCAGGCCGCTCCCGATGGAAGTAATAGGGCTGTAACTCACCTGCCTCCAGGTCACTCACCAGACGGGGCCAGAGGCCCTCTGCTTCTCCCAGAACAACACTGTCCACATGGTGCCTGACCTCCCGTGGACAGGCGGTGGCATGGATACCACCCATCACCACTGTACTGCCCCGGTCGCGGAACCTGCGGGCAATCTCATAGGCCCTGGGAGCCACTGCCGTCATACCGGTTAAACCAACCAGATCCGGAGTCCGATTAAAATCGATCCCCTCCACACTCTCATCCAGGATCTCAACCTCGTGTCCCTCAGGGGTTAAAGCAGCCACTGTGGCCAGGTTTAGAGGAGGGAAAATGGACTTTGCTCCCCCCGAGATCCTTTCCCTGAAGGCTGGAGAAATCAGAGTTATCTGCAAGCAATCACCCCATATCAGAGTTCTGATCCTTAGCCTGCCCTGAGGGGTGATTAATTATAAGTGGCCAGCACCACTCTGGAGATACCGGCATAATCCTTTATAACCCGCTGCCGGGAATAATTGGCTTCCCCAAGCAGAGTGGTAACATCCTCCAGCTGATCTGCTCCCAGCTCCAGGGCCAGAAGACCTCCTGGAGTAAGGTACTCTCCTGCACCACTGATCAGGGGTTTGAGGTACTTAAGCCCATCCTCTCCCGCCACCAGAGCCTCCCGAGGCTCATAATCCTTAACCTCCGGCAGCAGCCCTTTATATTCACTACTGGGGATATAGGGAGGATTGGAAACTAAAACATCAAAGGATTTTGAGGGCAGTGGCTCCAGCAGATGGCCCTGTAAGAGCTCGATCCGGTCCGTCACTCCCTGTTGTCGGGCATTGATTGCTGCCAGCTTAAGTGCAGCTGAGCTAAGATCAGTGGCCACAAGCTTAAGCCCGGGTAAACTGGCGGCCAGAGAAACTGCCACCACCCCGGAGCCAGTGGCAATATCTGCCACCATGAGCTCCTGTTCCTCCCGCTCTTTAAGGTATTCAATTACCGCCTCCACCAGATGCACTGTCTCCGGTCTGGGAATCAAAACCTCCCGGGAAACCTTAAACTCCCGGGACATAAACTCCTTTTTCCCGGTTATATAGGCCACCGGGCACCTTTTACTGCGGGCCCTAACCCGTTCCCGAAAGCGGTCAACCTCTTCCTTATTCAGGGGCTGATCGAAGCGCACATAGAGCTGAATACGCTCTATGCCCAACATATCAGCCAGCAACACCTCAGCATCAAGCCTGGGTGTGGGCAATTCCAGCTTCGCAAAGTGTTCCACTGTCAGCTGCAGAATCTTCTGTAGGGTATAACGTTGCATTAATTAATTCACCTGCTTCAACCGTTCCATCTGATCTGAGGTGATCAGTTTATCAATCAGCTCCTCCATCTTGCCATCAAGCACAGCATCCAGCTGATGGGTGGTGAAGTTGATCCGGTGATCGGTTACCCGACCCTGAGGGAAATTATAGGTGCGGATACGCTCACTGCGGTCTCCGGTACCAACCTGCATCTTGCGGGCCTCATCCAGCTCTGCCTGCTGTTCCTGTTCCATCTTTTCCAGCAACCTGGCCCTCAATACCCTGAGCGCCTTGCTCCTGTTTTTATGCTGTGACTTCTCATCCTGGCAGGAGACAGTAATCTCGGTGGGAAGATGTGTAATGCGGACAGCAGAATCAGTGGTATTAACACTCTGACCTCCAGGTCCACTGGAGCGGTAGGTCTCGATACGGAGATCCTTTTTATCGATCTCCAGCTCCACTTCCTCGGCCTCGGGCAGCACAGCCACGGTTACCGTGGAGGTGTGAATCCTGCCCCCCGATTCAGTGGTTGGAATCCGCTGCACCCGGTGCACTCCACTCTCATACTTTAAGTGGCGATAAACACCCTGACCCTCTATACTGAAGACAATCTCCTTGTAACCCCCCATGGAGGAGGGATTGGCATTAAGGAGCTCTGTGGACCATCCCTGCTCCTCGGCATAACGGCTAAACATCCGATAAAGATCACCGGCAAAGATTGCCGCCTCGTCACCACCGGCTCCGGAGCGAATCTCCATAATAACATTCTTATCGTCACGGGGATTTCTGGGTAAAAGCATCAGCGGCAGGCGTTCCTCCAGCACCTCCAGCTGTGGCTCTACCTCCTCCAGCTCCATCCGGGCCAAATCCTCCAGCTCCTGATCCCCGGAGTCGATCAGCTCCCGGGCTTCAAGCTCCTTTTCCTTTAGCTGGCGAAACTCCCGAAACTCAGCAACTATATCCTTGAGACGGGCATGTTCACGGGCCAGACGTCGGAAACGATCCTGATCATTGATCACCTCTGGCTGGCTGAGAAGGAGCCCCAGTTCCTCGTATTTTTCTTCCATATCATCAAGTTTGGCAATTAGATCCAAAGTTCTCACCCCTTTCACGACTCTGCAGCAGCTCCTCTAAGGCCCTAATGGCAACCTCAATCTGATCCAGATCTGGTTCACGGGTGGTCAGTCGCTGCAGCATAAGACCGGGCCAGGAGAGCATCCTAATCAAAAAGGGCGCCTTTTTTTTACCTGCCATCCTGATCACTTCATAGGCGGTACCTGCTATCAGGGGCAGCAGGGCCATATGGATCATAATCCTTCGCACCAGGGTGGGACGTCCAAAGAAGGAGAAGAAGAGAATACTGATCAGGATCACAATTAGAAGAAAGCTGGTCCCACAGCGGGGATGGAGAGAGCTGTGTTTGATAGCCGTTTCCGGCAAAAGCTCCTCCCGCTGTTCAAAGGCATGAATCACCTTATGCTCTGCCCCATGGTACTGAAAGACCCTTCTAATATCCTCCATACGGGAGATAAGAATTATATAACTCAAAAAAAAGACCACCTTAATCAGGCCCTCCACTAGATTAAGCAGCAGGTTGGAGGCCAGATAGCTCTGAATAAAACGGATAATGGCTGCCGGCAGCACCACAAAGAGGATCACAGCCAGAAAAAAGGCCAGCCCAATAGAAAGAATCATCTCCCAGAGGGAGATATCCTCCTCTTCCTCCTCTAAGGCCTCATCAGCAGAAAGCTGCAGGGACTTAACCCCCAGATAGAGAGCCTCAATCAGTGCCCTTAAACCTCTAAACAGGGGAAGGTTAAATAAAGAAATCCCCCGCAGCCAGGAGGGAAGGGAAAGCCTTCTGACCACAATCTCGCTGGAGGGTCTACGCACTGCTACTGCCACGCCCTCCTTACCCCTGATCATTACTCCCTCTATAACTGCCTGACCACCGTAGTCATCCATGACAATCAATCCTTTCCCGGGACCTGATGACAGCTACGACATCTGGCCTCATAGGATTCATAGGAGCCAACCATAATTACAGGTTCATGATAGGAGGCAGGCTCACCTTCAATCAAACGCTGGGTTCTGGTGGCAGGGTTACCGCAGTGAAGACAGATGGCCTTAAGTTTATCCACATATTCGGCCAGAGATAAGAGTTCCGGCATGGCCCCAAAGGGTTGACCCCGAAAATCTCGGTCCAGACCGGCACAGATAACCCTCTTCTTTTTCTCAGCCAGCTCCTCACAGACCCGGGCAATACCCTGCTCAAAGAACTGCACCTCATCAATGGCCACCACGTCTATCTCATCCCCTACCCGGGAGATAATATTACGGGGATGATCAATGGAAATCGCCTCCCAGGATGATCCACTGTGAGAGACGATACTGCACTCCTGGTAACGATCATCGAGCATTGGTTGAAAGACCCTGACGCTCTGTGTGGCAATCTCTGCCCGGCGAATACGCCTGATCAGCTCCTCGCTTTTGCCACAGTACATAGGACCGGTAATAACCTCTATCCAGCCCGAATTTCTAATCTCAAACATGCTTTCTCAACTTCCTTCTGCAACAAAATGAAGCAGAGTCCATGGACTCTGCCCCACTCTTCAGTCTTCATCCTCTTCCACCTTAAGACCGTACTTCTTCTGGAACCGTTCCACCCGGCCACCCCTGCTTGCCTTCCTGGTCTTACCAGTATAGAAGGGATGGCAGTTGGAGCAGACCTCTACCCTCATCTCATCACCGGTAGACCTGGTGGGGAAGCTTTCGCCACAGGCACAGTGAATAACAGTCTCTTTGAAGTCGGGATGTAGCTCCTTCTTCATCTCGCTTCACCTCTTTCCTGACACAGATTTCAGATTTAATAATAACACAATCAGAATTAAAAAGCAAACCCCTATCAGGCCTTTATCCCACTCCCCAACGGCTCCCCAAGGGGGAGGATTGTAACCCCTTACTCACTATAGTCATCTAAAGTCTGATGATAGGCACCGAAGACCTTTGCTGTACAGCATATTGCCCTTCCCCTGGAAAAAAAGACTAACCAGCAAAGACCAGCACAAAGATGTTTATCTAAGATCTGGTTTCTTGATAAAGGGAGAAAAAATAAAGGATACTCCCAAAAAAACAAGGACTTGTCTTCCCGGGTCAAGCCATATCCGGCTGAAAAATCTTATCCCTCTAAAGAAAGCATCTGGCACAAAACCCACTTCAGCCCCAATAAAAATTCCTCAGAAAAAAAGCAGATAGACACCTAACAGATAGGTTAGAACCAGGATGGCCATCCCCCAGCCCAGATATTTAAAGACTGTTCGCTGTGAACGATAAAAAAGGCTGATAGCAGCAATAATACTCAGGATGATACCCAAAAGGGCTGTACCGGTATGGACCTCTGACACCTGCCGCAGAATGGGACCCGGCAGATAAAAAGCATCTGCCACACCGATCAGAGCGATATTCAGGAGATTACTGCCCAGAATATTACCCACTGCCAGGTTATAGGCCCCGAGCCTGATGGCAGTCAAGGTGGTTATCAGTTCTGGCAGTGAGGTTGAAAATGCAATAAAAATAGTCCCTACCAGTGACTGCCCCAGCCCAGTCCTTGCGGCCAGTATCTCCCCTGAGAGGGCCAGGGTAATCCCGGTAACAAGAATAACCAGGGACAGAATCAGAAAAGAAAAGAGGGCCCGCCTGAGTGGATAGGAGTCATCCTCAGGCAGATCTTCCCTGGAGGCAAAGGGCCTGCGACGCTGATAACGGTAAAGCAAAAAACTGCCGCTGAGATAGATCAAAAAAAGGAGCATACCCTCTCCACCCAACCATAAGATACTAAAACCCTGGCTGGAGATAGTATCCACCTGCATAAAAAAAATAGAAACAGCAGCCAGTAAAATCCCAAAGAGAATCAATAAAATATTGCCGGGATCAAGATAATACAACAATGGTCCCCGGCCCTGAAAGAGATCAAGCAGTGCCAGCAGCAAATAATTTATGGTATAGCTGCCAAAGAGGTTTCCCACCGCCAGATCCGGGGCCCTGGCCAGAGCAGCACTGGAGATAGTCACCAGCTCCGGCAGAGAAGTTGCCACCGAAAGCAGGATACAGCCAATAAAGAGCCTGCCCAGGCCTGTTCTGGCAGCAATACGATCGGCATTAATAGAAAGACCTGTTCCCGCCAGAATAGTTCCCAGAGCCGACAACAGAAATAGGATCCAGGCAAAAAGGAGATTATTCAATTTCTACCTCCTGAGATAGGGCAGGGGATCAACAGGTTGTCCTCCAATCCTGATCTCAAAGTGAAGATGTGGTCCAGTGGAGACTCCAGTATTACCCGAAAGTGCAATCACCTGCCCCTGACTGACATACTCGCCCCTGCTCACCAAAAGCCGTGAGTTGTGCGCATAACGGGTACTGACCCCATCACCATGATCAATATAGATTGCATAACCATAACCACCCACATAGCTGCTGAGAATAACCCTGCCACTGCGGGAAGCCCGAACCTCTGTTCCCACATTGACGGCTATATCTACCCCCTCATGCATCCTTCCCCAGCGATAGCCAAAGGGAGAAGAAATACAGCCCTGCACTGGCCAGATATAGCGAACAGGCCGCTGGGTGGAGCTGGCACCGGGAATAAATAGCTGCTGACCGGTACGGATGAAATCCCCTTTTCCCAGCTGATTGATTTCTCTAATGCTATCAATAGTAACACCATAGATACGGGAAAGATCCCAGAGGGTTTCCCCTCCATAGACCTCATGCAGAATTCCCTTTTGTGCCGGGATGGTCAGGCTATCTCCAACCCTAAGATAACTGGCAGCCTTCAGATCGGGATTGGTACCCAAAATAGTATCCACATCAACACCATATAAACGAGCTATCTCCCAAAGCGTCTCACCGGTCTGAATCCGGTGGGAAACAAAGAAGGGCCTGCTATCTTTAGGATCTTCTACAACCGGTATCTCCTCTAATGGCCTCAGCTCATACTCTCTCTCCCCTAAGATCTCCACCTCTGCTAGATCGATCATTCCATCACTTGCTGGAGGCTCTTCCTCCTGCTCAAAGAGCAGCTGATGCTCAACTTTAGGTGATTCAAGGTCAGCGAGATTACCCTTCCCATATTCCATCGGCAGCTCTAGTTCCTCTGCCACCAGCATCTCTTCTGGAGCTGGCAGGGGATTGGAACTGGAATTATTATTCGGGGAAATAGAATTTATCTGGAGAGAGATATGATCAAGGCTGTTCTCTAACTCAATAGCCTGGTTTTGACGCACAAAGATAAAAAATATGATCAACACAGAAACAATTATGCTAAGGAAAAGAATTCTCCTCTTTCCCTGATAGGACATGGACCACACTCCCTTAATCTAAAAGACCCGGCGCAGGCTCTTTAACAGTTCCTGGTTATCATCTGTGTTCTTAATCTGCTGGATAAAAGAGGTGATTATATCAGCCCGGTCAGAGTTAATCACTGCCTTTCTCAGACTCCACATAGTCTCCAGCTCCTCAGGAGAGAGCAGCTGCTCTTCCTTGCGGGTACTGGAACGGTGCAGATCAATGGCCGGAAAGACCCGCTGTTCTGCCAGCTGACGATTGAGATGAAGCTCCATATTGCCGGTGCCCTTGAACTCCTCATAGATAACATCATCCATTCTGCTGCCGGTCTCCACCAGGGCAGTGGCCAGAATGGTTAGGCTACCCCCCTCTTCAATGTTGCGGGCAGCACCAAAAAAACGTTTGGGATGGTGTAGAGCAGTTGGGTCCAGACCACCGGAGAGGGTTCTACCACTGGAGGGAATGGTAACGTTGTAGGCCCTGGCCAGGCGGGTAATACTGTCCATTAAAATCACCACATCTTCCTTATGCTCTACAAGTCTTTTGGCCTTCTTTAAAACCAGCTCTGAAACCTTAATATGGTTATCAGGTGGCTCATCAAAGGTGGAGGAGATAACCTCAGCCTCAACTGAACGGGCCATATCAGTAACCTCTTCCGGTCTTTCATCGATGAGCAGCACCATCATCTTAACCTCTGGTGAATTCTTAACAATACTGTTGGCTATTTTCTTCAAAAGGACCGTCTTCCCGGCCTTGGGGGGAGAGACGATCAATCCCCGTTGTCCCTTCCCAAGGGGAGTCACCAGATCCATCAACCTGGTAGAGACCTCACCCTTCATATCCAGAGTAATCCTCTCCTCAGGAAAAAGAGGGGTTAAGTCTTCAAAATGAGGCCTTTCCCTGGCAATCTCCGGGTCCTGGAAATTAACGGCCTCTATACGGAGTATTGCCAGATACTTCTCCTTCTCCTTGGGCTGCCGTACCTGTCCTGAAACCACATCCCCTGTCCGCAGGCCAAAACGGCTGATCTGGGAAGCGGAGATATAGATATCATCACTGCTGGGCACATACTTGGAGGGACGAAGAAAACCATATCCCTCATTGGGGATTATCTCCAGTACACCCTCAGCAAAGAGCAGCCCACCCTTCTCAGTCTCCTCCTTCATTATCTCAAATATTAGCTCCTGTTTTTTCATTCTGGTATAACCAGAAAGATCCAGTTCCCGGGCCAGGTCATGCAGCTCGGTAATAGGCTTGGCTTCCAATTCGGTAATATTCAGCAAAATACTTTCCACTCCTTATAATATAGAAAATCACTCCTAGATCTGAGCCCGCTCAGCACTGCCCAGCAAATCTATCTTTCTCTCTACCTCGACCACCATGGCCTGACGGCCCGGACCCAGAATCTTACGGGGATCATAAAGCTCACTGTCCTCCTGCAGCACCTCTCGCACCCGGGCAGTAAAGGTCTGCTGAAAATCAGTATTGATATTTACCTTGGAGATACCCAGTGAGATACATTTCTTCAGATCTGTTGCTGAGAGTCCTGAAGCACCATGCAGAACAAGGGGCAGATCAAGCCGGTGGTTCAGCTCCTCCAGCAGGTTAAAATCCAGCTGTGGTTCTCCCTGGTAGGGACCATGGACAGTACCTATGGCCACTGCCAGAGCATCAACCCCTGTTTTTCTAACAAACTCAACTGCCTCCCGGGGATCAGTCAATCCCCCCTGATCATCTCCCTCTCCTATCTTACCCAGCTCGGCTTCAACAGAAACATCCACCGCCTGAGCCATCTCCACTGTCCTTTTGGTTAAAGCCACATTTTCGGAAAAGGGGTAGCTGGAGGCATCGATCATCACCGAAGAAAAACCGGCCCTGATAACTCTGATAATGGTCTCCAGACTGCTACCATGATCAAGGTGGAGGGCCACGGGTAAAGCCGTCTTCTGTGCCGCCTGACGGCATAGAACACCTGCATACTCCAGATCCATATAATCCAGTGCACCCTCGCTCAGCTGGAGAATAAGGGGAGAAGACTTTCTCTCACCGGCCCTGATAATGGCCTGCAGAAACTCCAGATTATTGATATTGAAGCCTCCCACTGCATACTTACCCCAGTGAGCAGCTGCCAGAATACCCTTCATGGATTGCAAAGACATAAAAAAACCTCCTTCATAGTATTCTTTGGAATTTATTCTAACCAAAGAGAAGGCTCTTATCCCTCAGGATCAAGAGCCTCTATCTCGCTTTCAGGCAATAAAAGATAGTCTATTTTACGCAAAGAGTTAATGTTGGATTCAGTACTGGCATTGATCATTACCAGACCATGACACTCCCGACAGATCAGTTCAAGCTTATCAGCATACATGGTAATATCAATCTCATAGTTACCACACTGGCAAAAGAGTTTACCCTCTTCAGCTATATCATGGATAATATCCAGGGTGGCCAGCATAATCTCCGGATTGGAGAAATAGTCATCAAAATCCATCTGGTCCAGCATCAGAGAGAAACACTCTCCCCTCTCCTCCACCAGCTCTTCAATACCCTGCTGACATCCCAGGTAACCCCAGGTCAGTTCGCTATCGGGACAGTTTACCAGGGTTATCTTCTCTGACCACAGCTCCCATTTGGAATAATATAAAACATGTTGTTTGGCACAGACCAGACAGTTGATCTTTAACCAGAATTTCTCCAGATCTCTGGTTCCCACCACTGCCTTAGTAAAACCACAGCTGCAGATAATCTCATGCTTTTTTTTCCCCGAAAAATCGAAGATAGAAAGCCCTTCATAATCTATATCTCCGCATCGAGGGCACCTTAGAGCAACAGTGGTGTTGTTATCTATTAACATTGGCACACACTTCCTCTCTTCGAAAGCCAGGAAACTATTTCTTGTTTAACCTGTCTAAAACTTCGTCATCAGAGAGGCAGATCCCTTTTTTTTAGTAGAAATAGAAGAATCTTAATTGTTATTATAAAAATAATTCAATATATTTAACCTTTGTTAATGAGTTAACTGGCTACAGAACTCCTCCAGTGGTTTAAGTTTAAAGAAAGCTCCCAGTCCATCCCCCTTTCCAATAAAGCCATCAATTCCAACAACCAAAAAAAGAGGACCTGTGCTTTAATACCAATTATTAACACCAGGCCCCCTGTTTATTCATTTTTTTGTCTCCAGGATAATTTCAGCAAGCATATTTTTATCCGGAATAAAGATAATTAGAATATAAACATTTTAACGGCAGCGCTTTTCTCTCTTCTCATTATTCAAAGTTAATAGTCACTGTTTTACTACTATCAACCGATCCCTCAAGCTGTACAGTCAGCTCATATTCAGCACCCTTAAGTTCATCGACATAATAATCATCATCGAAATCTTCAAAGATTTCTTCTAGATGAAGGGTAAAGGACTCTTCATGAGTTATACCCGAGAACACAAAAAGCTCCTCCTCTACTACATCAGAATCAGTATAAACAATTTCTTCCTTATCAACATCCTCCACTAAAATTATTATCTCGTAGATCTCCAAATCACCAAAGCCCGTAGTCTTCATCCTGATTGTTCCATCAAGCTCATAACTGTCTTCGGAAAAGTTCATGGGATCAGGCTCAATTTCCAGATCAACACCAACCTCCATACACCCAACTAAAACGACTGAAACCATTAACAAGAACAGTAATACACTAATTCTTTTCATTAGCTATTTCCTCCTTTTTTCATTTTTGATAGCAATTACAAGACATTGCAAGTAATTACAGGCATTTATTTCAAATTATAGCCAATTAACTAAGCACTTCGTTAACAAGAATAAAAACCCTTTTTTTAAAATTCAAAGATTCTATTTAGCATTATATTATTTTACCGAATTGTAGCCAAAAAAGCACCGCCCTTGAATTAGGGCGGGGATGAATTGGCTATTTTAAGATTGATTAAATATTAATGATAAATTAACATGATATAATAAAATATGATTAATAAGTAAACATTTGGGGGGCAATAACTAACCCTTTATTGAACGAGCGGGGAGGATGTCAATGAAATCATTATAACTTCTCCCCTTTGATTAAACTCCAGAATAGTTTGATCTCCAGCCTCCAGAGATTGATAAAATTTAAGTTCTTCTCCCTCCATAACTACCAGCTCCTCTGCCAGAGGGAAAAGACCCTTATCCAGCAGCAATAAACCCACTTCAGGTTCTGGATCAACAATAGTTCCCTGTGAGTAATCACCAGTAGCCTTCAGCTTTAACACCTGCTGGTTGATCCCGGTGATCAACAGCAGTCTATCACCGGTCTGCAGCCTGGCAGCAGAGACCGGTATCCCATTACGCACAATAGCCGTCTCCTCCTCCAGTTGAAACTCAACCAGCTGTCCCTTCTCCATGTCCCTACCCACAATCCTATCTCCCCTTTGCTGCACATACTCCAGCTCCATCACTCCATAACAGGCCTCTACTGCGCGGACCCTGCCCTCCTCCAGATAAACCCTAGCTTCCTGAAAATCCACTGGAGTAATGGGCCTTAAGGCAAAAAGACTAACAGGCACCCCATTACGTAGAATAAGGGCATCATCAAAGAGCTCCAGCTCAATTCTGCCCTCACCGGTAAGAAGGGTTATTCTCCCTCTCTCTCTGTCAACTCCGGCAATCATGCCGGTCATCACTTCCTGCTCTCCCAGGCAGGGATAGGCCAGAGAGCAAAGGATAATTACCGCTATGATCACAACCTTCCAAAATAACCTGCGCAGAATTAACATGGATGACACCTCCAGCTGCTTATACTACCAATTATTGCCATTAAAGCAGCCCTTTATTCATCCATTATTAATTATCTACCCCAAAAAAATAAAAACAGAGGATAACTACCTCCATTAATTAAAACCTATTCAATATTTAGATTATTATTGCTGAACTGACCTGAGTATTCGAAATAGATACAACAAATATTTTTCATCTCTCAAAAAAGAAAAACCTGAGAATCACAATAGATGTACTGAAAGTCCACAGGTAAGAATTTTTATAGCTAAAGAATCCCATATCCTTAAAAAAAGAGATAAATTGTTACATGTTATAACATGAATTACACACTTTAAATGGGAAATCTC
>CAZXKH010000007.1:0-19348 GCA_964641385.1 uncultured Clostridia bacterium
GAGAAATTCCCAGTAAAGCCCTTTCCATTTCAACTATCCCCCCCTGATAATCAATTAACACATTATCAGGTCTTAAGCCCAGCAAAACCCCATCCCCCTCCAGCCCATCAAAGGGAATGATCCTGACCCTTGAAGCCCAGCCCTGTCCTTTAAGAGCCTCCAGGAGAGAAGTAATACTCTGCTCTTCCAGCTCCTGCTCTTTAAGTCCAGGAATTCTGTTACAGAGTGCCGTCCATTCAATGATGATCACCGGATCACTGCTAAAGGGATCCCGAAGCCTGTTACCTGTATCCATCAGGGCCTGCAGCTGAAGCTGATGCCCCTCAATCAGTATTTTGATGGTAAAAACAAAGAGGTTCTGCCAGAGGTTTTCCTGTAAGAGAGACCAGAGATAACGACCGACAGTTCCCAGAAGCAGAAGGCCCAGCAGGAGCATCCATACCTCTCCCCGATAGAGCTGTAAGACTTCCAGCAGATAATTAATGGGTGTCCCACCGATCATGTTGATCAGTCCATAGATAGATCCCGCCAGAAGAAAAGAGACCAGAAAGAAGTAGCCCAATAGACGCAAAAGGGAGAGCATGGGTAAAATCCCAAAGGCAATAATCAACATTAACAGAGAAAGAGCCAGCAGGAGAAAAATCCTTAAAAGAATGGGCAGACCATGAAAAAAGGGAAATAGAGTCAGCAGAGTATAACAGGATCCGACCATCGAGGCCAGCATTAGCCGCCACCACTTAAATTGCCGGCCACTGAATCTGGCCGTTACCCAGAGGACGATCATGGTTAACAAAAGATTGTTAATAAAGAGCTCATCAACCCAGAGCACCAGCTTCATCTATATCATCCCTTTTTTGGGTTTTTTTCCCATTATAAAGGCCAAAAAAAACCGCCCCCCCTGAAAAGAGGGGGTCTGAGCATCTATCTGCAGACCCCTTATCTCTTACTTATTATTTCTCTTTCGTAAAAATGCAGGAATATCCAGATCATCATCATCGAAGGAGCTAAGACTAATCTCCTCTTCCATCTTCTCCTCTTTTTCTCTTCTTTCCTGATCAAAACCGGTGGCGATAACTGTTACCTGGACTTCATCATTCATCTCTTCATTGACTACAGCCCCAAGGATAATATTGGCCTCAGGATCTGCTACCTCAGAGATAATCTTGGTGGCCTCATTGGCCTCATGTAAGCCCAGATCTGTACCGCCGGTAATATTGAGCAGTACTCCCCGGGCCCCATCTATTTTAGCCTCTAAGAGAGGTGAATCTGAAGCTATCTTGGCTGCCTCCACCGCCCTGTTTTCTCCCTGGGCAGTACCGATCCCCATCAGGGCAGAACCGGCATCAGTCATAATCGTCTTTACATCAGCAAAATCAAGGTTGATCAAACCGGTAATGGTAATTAAATCAGAGATCCCCTGTACTCCCTGCCGCAGAATATCATCGGCAATAGTAAAGGCATCCACCAGGGTTGTCTTCTTTTCAGCCACCTCAAGGAGCTTGTCATTGGGAATGGTGATCAGGGTATCCACCTTCCCTTTAAGGTTTTTAATCCCCTCCATGGCCTTATCCATACGCTTTTTTCCCTCCACAGTGAAGGGTTTGGTAACTACACCCACGGTTAAAGAACCCATCTCTTTGGCCACTTCAGCAATAATTGGGGTAGAGCCTGTCCCGGTACCACCGCCCATACCTGCAGTTACAAATACCATATCAGCACCCTTAATAGCATCAGCAATCTGATCGGTACTCTCCTCTGCTGCCTCCTTGCCAATACGGGGATCGGCCCCTGCCCCCAGACCACGGGTCAGCTCCTCCCCGATCTGCAGGGTATTCCCGGCCTTTGAGGAAAGAAGGGCCTGAGCATCGGTATTGACGGCAATAAATTCCACTCCCTCCAGACCAGAATCGATCATACGGTTGATGGCATTATTCCCCCCACCACCAACTCCTATCACCTTAATATCAGCATACTGTTCCATCTCTTCTCCAAATTCAAACATCTTTTTCCCTCCTCAAAGACTAAAAAATATCCTGCAACCATTCATGTATTCTCTTAAAAAATCCCAGAGGAGAGGATCTTCTCCGAGAATAATAATGGTTTTGAGACATATACTGCTGGGCATAGGATATCAGACCGGTACCGGTAGAAAATATGGCTGTTTTCTGATCGCGTTCCATAAAATCCTCGTTGAGATAGACCTCCTCATCAATATAATTAACCAGACCCGAAACATCCCGGGGGATACCTCTTCTGGCCGAAAGGTTAAATCGCCGGGAAAAGACCTGGGTTAGGCCTACCATCAGAGAACCGCCTCCGGTCAAAACCAGACCTGCTGGCAAAAGATCCATGAAACCGGCCTGGCTGAGCTCTGCCTCCACCAGCCCTAGAATCTCCTCCACCCGTGGTTCAATTATCTCCAGTAACATCTCACCTGAGACAAAACGTTCACGGTGCCCATTGGTACTTACTACCTTTATCTCTTCCATATTTTCTGCCAGATCCCTGTTAAGAACCCCGTACTCCTTTTTAATTCTTTCTGCATTGGTGAGTGGGGTCCGCAGACCAATAGCGATATCATTGGTAATATGGTTGCCACCAAGAGGCAGGATAGAGGTATAGACAATGCTACCCTCCCTAAAGACAGCCAGATCAATAGTTCCCCCCCCAATATCAACCAGTGCCACACCCAGTTCCATCTCATCTTCAGTTAATACTGCCAGGCTGGCAGCCAGAGGTTCCAGAACAACACCCTCTACCTCAAGCCCCATACGATGAACACTCTTAATAATATTCTGCACAGAAGTAATAGAACCGGTTACAATATGGGTCTTAACCTCCAGCCGGATACCCGACATACCACAGGGATCTGTTATCCCCTGGCATCCATCTACGATAAACTCCCTGGGAATAACATGAATAATTTCCCTCTCAGGGGGTAAAGAAACGATCTTTGCTGCCTCAATAACCCGTTCAATATCTTCACTGTCAATCTCATTATCCTCTCCGGATACGGCCACCACCCCATGACTGTTAATGGATGAGATGTGTGAACCGGCAATACCGATTAAAGCCTGATCGATACTGAAACCAGCCATCTGCTCTGCCCGGGCCACGGCCTGCTCAATGGAGGCCACAGTCCTTTCAATATCAATTACAATTCCCTTTTTTAAGCCCGAGGAGGGCACCATACCCATGCCCTTAATCTCATATGTATTGTCCTCTTTTATGCCGACAATCATAGCACAGATCTTGGTTGTCCCAATATCAAGTCCGGCAATTATTTTTTGGCGTGCCACTGCTGGTCCCCCCAGTCAGTTTAAACTATATTTGTACCCATTGTTTAATTTCAACATTGGTTGTCAATTATCCTTTAATTAATTCTCAGTCATTATATTTTACGACAGGATTATCTTCAAATCGAAGATCTATATACTTAATAGCCTTGTCCTGCTCCAGGCGCTGATAGATTTCCAGCAACATCTCTGCCTGCTCTTTCCGGTAGCTATCACCCAGAAAAACTCTTCCACCCTGGTTGAGCTGCAGTACCACCTGGTCCTCTGACTGAAAATAAACACCACTAATCAGGGGCAGGTCTTCAGAGGAGAAGTGATGGAGATATTTAAGAGCTGGCTCCCAGCCTCCATCCAGGACCAGCTGGTCCTCTTTAATACTTGCTTTCTCTCGCATGGAGGGCAGCTGAAACTCCCTCTCTGCCTCCCTGCGCAGCACCAGGCCCCCTTCACCAATTAAAAGGTACTCCTCTTCCTCCACAAGATACATAAGGGGCCTTTTTTCATTTACTTCAATTAACAGGCCATCCGGAAGCCTCCGCTGCAGTTTAATTTCAGCAATGAGAGGGTTTTCAAGCAGCTCTTCTGCCAGACTATTGCGGTCAATCTTAAAAATATTCTTCTCCAGAGGAAGGGAGATAGAGGCCAAAAGTTCCTCTGATTGAAAGTAACTATTGCCCACCACCTCTATCCCCTGTAAAGCAAAGTAGGGAGAGTGCAAAAAAAGCAGTAATCCTAGCAAAACAATAAGAATAAGAACAGGAATTGAGTTGAAGTCCTTCATTCCTTTGCCTCTCCCCCTCACTGCTGAATTCTTTTGATCCGGGCACCAACTGAACACAGCTTATCATAGAGACGGTGATAACCACGTTCAATGTGAAGGGCTTTGCTGACCTCTGTCCTGCCCTCAGCCGCCAGTCCAGCCAGGATCAGGGCTGCACCTGCTCTTAGATCAGTGGCCTCCACTGAGGCCCCGGTGAGACCCTGAACACCATTGATGATCGCCGTTCTACCCTCCACCCTGATCTCCGCCCCCATCCGGGAGAGTTCCTCTGCATGCTTCATCCTGTTCTCAAAGACGTTTTCCGTCACCACACTAGTTCCCTCTGCCAGGGAAAGAAGGCTGGTAAACTGAGGCTGCATATCCGTGGGAAATCCCGGATAAGGAAGGGTTTTAAGCTCCAGTCCCTGTAGAGAGCCGATGGATGAAACCCTAATCTGATCAGAGTTATGTTCAATTTTAACCCCTGCTTCAGCCAGTTTGGCCATCACCGGCTCCACATGTTCGGGGATCACATTCTTCAACAGCAGCTCCCCACCGGTAATAGCAGCTGCCACCATAAAGGTTCCGGTCTCTATACGATCAGGTATCACAGTATAATCGAGGGATGAGAGCTCCTCAACTCCCCTGATCTTGATCAGATCAGTGCCTGCCCCCCTGACCCTGCCTCCCATACCGTTGAGGTAGTTTTGAAGATCTACTATCTCCGGTTCCCGAGCAGCATTTCTGATTATAGTATCTCCCCTGGCTCTAAGGGCACCCATCATAATGTTTTCCGTAGCACCAACACTGGGGAAGTCAAGATGGATATCGGCTCCGCTGAGCCCATCTGCCTGCCCGTGGATGTATCCATGGCCTTCTTGAAAATCAACTCCCAGTGCCCGCAATCCCTTTAAGTGCCAGTGAATGGGGCGGGGGCCTATGCTGCAACCACCGGGCTGAGAGATCTTGACTTCACCAAAGCGGCCCAGCAGAGGACCCATCAAAAAGACGGTGGCCCTCATTTTTCTCATCAGATGGTCTGGAACCTCAAAGGAGTTAATGTCTCTGGAGTCAACAGTAATTACATCATCTTCGTGTTCGACCCTGGCCCCCAGATGAGTCAGTATCCGGCACATAACTTCAACATCCTTAAGCTGTGGTACCTGCCGGATATAACTTACCCCACAGGAGAGAATAGAGGCCGCCAGGATAGGCAAAATTGCATTCTTGGCCCCACTGATCTCAACCTCACCCTGCAGTTGACCCGGACCTTCTAACATGTATTTAATCACCTTAATTTCCTCCCAGAAAAATGCTGCTCACCAGATCTCCACCTCAGCCTCCAGGATCACATCCTCTTTTTCAGCCACCCTTTCCCTGATCAGCTCCATCAGCTTCAGTACCTGCTCAGTGGTAGCCTGCCCCCTGTTGACAATGAAATTGGCATGCCGCTCTGAGACAGCCGCCCCTCCCAGTGTAAAACCCTTCAGACCAACAGCTTCAATCAGACGACCGGCATAATCGCCAGGGGGATTCTTAAAGACAGAACCAAAAGAGGGTTGAAGGGGCTGGGTTTTGATTCTCTTTTCCTGGAGTTTCTTCATTTTTCTCCTGATCTCTTCCCTTTCAGCAGCCTGCAGCCTGAGGCTGGCTGCAGTTACAATCAGGCCAGAGGACTTAAGGCTGCTACTCCGATAACCAAAGGTTAACTCCTCTCTCTCACTCCACCTGAAGCTACCCTGTTCATCGAGCAGCTGTACCGCCTCCACAACTCCTCCCACTTCTTCCTCCTTCACCCCGGCATTGTTGACAAGAGCACCACCCAGGCTGGCAGGGATCCCCAGGGCAAACTCCAGTCCGCTCAGTCCCTTTCTGGCAGCCAGCTTCGATAGATAGGGCAGGGATGCCCCGGCCTCTGCCAGTATCTTAGCTCCCTGGACTGTACACTTATTCAGGCCAGGCCCAATTTTAATCACGGCCTCCTTAATCCCCTGGTCCCTGACCAGAAGATTACTGCCTCTGCCCAGAAGACGGTATTGCTTCCCCTCCTGCAGCACAAAAAGGAGGGCTTCCTTTAAATCCTCTAAATCCTCGGGCACAAGCATCAGGGGAGTGGGGCCACCCAGACCGATTGTAGTGTGATTTTTCAGGGGTTCCTGATGGAGTACTTTACCTCGAATTCCTGCAGTCCTCATCAATACTACCTCTTTTCTTAAACTTAAATTATTACAGTATTTATTACACAGAATTCAAACTTACAAAAGATGTGGTTAGAAAAGACTCCTCCGGCGGCATCAGAACTTAGAATCCTGGACCCGTCAAGGTTTAGCCTACAATTATCAAGGAGAATATCAGGGAAGGAGATCCGCCCATCAAATTGCTGCCGGGAAGGGTCAGACTAAGACCTGTAAAAAAACTAAGGGCTATACTTATCCTATCCACCGGAGGAGAGGGTAAAAGAGATTATTTTATTATCAAATCTAAAAATTTTATTTTTTAGTCTATCTCTACTAAAGCTAAGATAATACTGCCCAGAAAAGAAAGTTTGAGGATTATAATTTATATCTCATCCTATGCAGATGAAGAGCAAATCGTTAACCTGCCAGCTGAATTATCATCTCAACTACCCTCTCTGTAGCCTCAGGCCTGGCAAGCATTTCGGCCTTCTTTGACATCTCAGCAAGCCTCTTCTCAGACCCAAAAAGTGCCCCCACAGTTTCGGCCAGCCTCTCTCCATCCAGCCTGTGATCCGCGATGACCCGTGCTGCCCCGGCCCTCTCCAGTGAACTGGCATTCTTCTGCTGGTGTCCCTCAGCTGCATGGGGATAGGGAACCAGCACCGAGGGGATGCCACAGGCCAGTATCTCTGCCAGTCCCAGGGCACCAGCCCGGGAAAGAACCAGGTCTGCCAGTGCCAGGGCATCAGCAATTCCCTCCAGGTAATCAAAGATCCTTATTCTATCCTCTTCCTCCAGTCCCTGCTGGCTGAGGTACTCTCTAACAGTACTGTACCCCTCCTTCCCGGTGATATGGATGATATTCAAACCCGGAATCTCCAGCAGCTGGGGGTAGGCTTCCATCACAGCCCGGTTAATACTTCTGGCCCCCCGGCTGCCACCAAAGATTAAGAAATACCTTTTTAAGGGATCAAGCCCCAGATTCCCTGCTCCCTCCTCTCTGCTGCGAGAGAGAATCTCATTGCGAAGAGGGTTGCCGGTGACCACCAGCCCCTCCTTTCCCTTCTTTAAATATTCAGCAGCCTCGGCAAAGCCAAGGGCCACCCTGCTGGCCAGAGGTGCCATCAGCCTGGTAGTCAGGCCTGGAATAGCATTCTGTTCCTGCAGAAGGATGGGAAGGCGGCAGATACCGGCAGCCAGAAGCAGCGGGCCACAGACATACCCCCCTGTTCCAACTACTACCTGTGGCTGAAAGCTTCTGATCAGGGCCAGGGACTGTAAGAGACCCCTTGTGGTCAGATAAAGGGTGCGCAGAAGGACCGGTGAGAGCCGGCGTGATAAAGGAGCCGAGGAGATGGTTTTAAAGTTAAAACCCTCAGCCGGAACCAGCTCCCCTTCCAGGCCTTCCCTGGTACCGACAAAGAGCAGCTCCAGTTCCTTCAGTCTGGCTTCAAGACCATGAGCGATGGCCAGGCCGGGATAGATATGGCCTCCCGTTCCACCACCTGAGATAATCACCTTCAAAGCAGTCCTCTCCTTTACAGCTGGGGTTTAGAAAGATGGGTGGAGATATTGAGGATCATACCAACCCCGGATAACATAATCACCAGCGATGAACCACCGTAGCTGATAAAGGGTAGAGTAATCCCCGTAACCGGCATAGAACCAGTTACCACACCAATATTTATAATTGCCTGCAGGACTATCATACTGGTTAGGCCGGTGGCCAGCAGAGTGCCGAAGAGATCAGGAGCTCCCAGAGCTACCTTCAGTCCTCGCCAGGCAAAGATAAAGAATAAAATTACAACAGTTACAGTCCCCAAAAGACCCAGTTCTTCTCCCAGGACTGCAAAGATAAAGTCAGTACCTGGTTCCGGCAGATAGAAGAACTTCTGCCGACTCTGTCCCAGACCCAGACCAAAGAGACCACCAGAACCCAGGGCAAAGAGAGACTGTATAATCTGAAAACCGGTGTCAAGTGGATCCAGCCAGGGGTTAAGGAAGGAAAAGAGCCGCTGCCGCCGGTAGCCCTCTGACATAATAAAATAAGCCAGCAGGGGAAGGGCAGAAAAGACCAGTAGCACCAGGTGCCTCAGCTTAACCCCGGCGGCAAAAAAGATAACCACCATAGTTCCCATCAGGGTCACGGCAGTCCCCAGATCCGGTTCGAAGATAATCAAAACTGCCATCAAAGAGGCTACCAGCAGAGGAGGAATCAGGCCGGAAAAGCTCTCCTTCCATTTCTCCTTACTGGAAAAATAAAGGGATAGATAGATTACCAGAATAATCTTGGCCAGCTCGGAGGGCTGAAAGAGAAAACCTCCCAGACCCAGCCAGCGCCTGGCTCCACCCCGCATGACCCCAATCCCTGGAACAAGAACAGCACCCAATCCCAAAAGAATCAACAGCACAGCAAACTTGGCCCAGCGTCTGTAGTTGCGATAATCTATATGCATGGTGATAAAGAGGGCCCCCAGGCCAATCAAAGCCCAGTATACCTGTTTCTTGAAGTAAAAGTAGCCATCCTGGTGCTCGATCATAGAACGGATGGAGCTGGCACTGTAGATCATGACGATCCCCATACCCAGAATTGATAAAATACTAAAAAAGATAAGGAGATCCGGTTTTTTATCCCCCACCTTTATTCTCCTCCCTGATCCTGGCTACACACTCTTTAAAGATCTCTCCTCGCCGAACATAACTCTCGAACATATCCCAGCTGGGAGAGGCAGGTGATAGGAGAACAAGATCTCCCCGCTCAGCCAGCTGTGCTGCCCTCTCCACTGCCCGGGGCAGATCCCTGACCTTTGTTAAGAAATTAAAACCCCGCTCCTTTAATCCAGAAGCAAGCTCCTCTGCTGTTTCCCCCAGAAGAACAACCGCCTTCAATTTTTCTGCCATCAGATCAAGGAGTTGATTAAAATCAGCCCCTCGTCGCTGTCCACCGGCAATTAGGATCACTGGCTCTGAGAAGGTTTCAAGGTCAATAATGGTTGCTCCCGGATTGGTAGCCTTGGAGTTGTTATAATAGGTAACACCCCCGATAGTGGCTACTCTTTCCAGACGGTGCTCAGGGGGTTTAAACTGTATCAGCCTCTTTCTGATTTCGGTGGGAGAAATACCACAGAGAATAGCAGCCAGACTGGCAGCCATAACATTTTCATAATTATGTCTGCCCACCAGCCGCAGCTGATCTGTAGAGACCAGATTGGTCTCCTGACCCTGCAGGGAGATTATTATCTCTCCCTGTCGTAGAAAAGATCCCTCATCAAGCTCCTGGCTGCTGCTGAAAAAAAGGGGCCTGGCCTCTGTCTCATGGGCCCAGTCCAGCAGGAGGGGTGAATCGGCATTTAAAATTGTATAGTCCTCTGCCTGCTGGTTGAGAAGAATCCTTTTCTTGGCCTGGTAATAGTCCTCAAGGCTGGGATGATGATCAAGGTGATCGGGTGAAAGATTTAGAATAAGGCTGATCCAGGGTCTAAAGTGAGGGCTTGTTTGTAGCTGAAAGGAGCTGACTTCCGCCACTGCCAGATCATCTTCTCCCAGATCAGTTACCAGACCAATCAGGGTCCTGCCTATATTGCCACCAACAACCACTTTACCCTTCCATGGCTGGACCAGACTGCCCAGTAGAGATGTGGTGGTAGTCTTACCATTGGTACCGGTAACGGCAATAATGGGAGCAGCACAGAGTCTGTAGGCCATTTCGATCTCACTGATAACCGGAATACCCCTTCGATGGGCCTCGGAGACCATGGGATTGTTAAGAGGAACAGCAGGATTGATAATTACCAGCTGAACTCCCTCCAGCAGAGAGGGGTCGTGACCACCAAGATAAAACTGGCATCCAAGCTCTCTTAGGGGCTTGAGCTTTTGACCAAACTCCTCCTCTTCTTGACAGTCATTGACTATCATCCGGGCCCCATATTGAGAAAGAACCTCCACCACCCGGGGGCCCGTCAGACTGCCCAGGCCCAGCATCATAATCCTTTTACCCTTCAGATCTTTTTTCAATTTTTATCTCCCCATAAAAGAGATTAATACTGCAGGTGGAGCACCATTCCTAATAACCCTAAAAACAACAGAAGACATGAAAAAATAAAAAACCTGATCACTATCTTGGGCTCCTTCCAGCCAACTAGTTCAAAGTGATGGTGAATGGGGCTCATGGCAAAGACTCTTTTGCCAGTGCTCCGAAAGGAGATGACCTGGATAATAACTGAGAGTGTTTCCAGGACAAAAACCCCACCCATGATAAAAAGAAAGAGCTCAGTCTTGGATAAGAGGGCCAGGCCGGCCAGGGCTCCACCAAGGGCCAGGGAGCCAGTGTCTCCCATAATAACCTTTGCCGGATAACCATTATACCAGAGAAAACCCAGACAGGCACCGGCAAGTGAAATAGAAAAAATAGCCAAATCATAGACCCCGATCAGGACCGAAATAATGGTGAACCCCAGAGATACAAGCACAGTTATTCCGGCCGCCAGACCATCCAGCCCATCGGTTAGATTAACAGCATTGGCAGTCCCGACAACAACCAGGATGGCGAAGGGAAGATAGAGATAACCAAGCTCCAGAGTATGGGCTGTAAAGGGTAGCCTTAGAGTATCCCCTCCGGGAAGTCCAGCCACATGAAAGGAGATTAAAAGGGCCAGCAACAGCTGTCCACAGAGCTTCTGCCAGGCCTTAAGCCCCAGAGAACGCTCTTCAAGGATCTTGATCAGATCATCCAGCAGACCGATAAGACCAAAGCCCAGGGTAACAAGAAAGAGCCACAGGAGATTCTCTGTCAGGGAAGTAGTAAAGAGCAGGGCCAGTACCAGAGCCAGCAGAATTATGATCCCACCCATGGTGGGAAGACCCTCTTTCTGAAGATGATTGGGTGGTCCATCCTCTCTGATTGTCTGTCCCAGATTTAGATTGGTCAGCAAATTGATGATTAAAGCCCCCAAGAGAAGGGCAATGATCAGTGCCAGCATCCCTGCTGCCAGTAAACCGGCCATCATAACAACCTCCATCCCCTGGTAAAAATAACTCTTCCTGTATTTGAAGGGTTAATTCCCCCGGGCTGATTCTATGCTGGTAACAACCTGTTCCAGCCTTATTCCACGGGAAGCCTTAAATAATACCAGATCACCCTCCTGCAAAAGATCAGTAAGCTGAGCTGCCAAATCCTCCAGTGAGGGCTGGTAACAAAGAGAGCTGGAGGGCATACCCTCTGCCCTGGCTCCTTCAGTAATCAGTGCTCCCAGTTCTCCCACAGAAAAAAGGAGATCTATACCCATCTCATAGACCAGGGCACCGAGCTGAAGGTGCTCCTTCTCTTCCTCAAGACCAAGCTCCAGCATATCACCAAGGACTGCAATTCTTCTTAGGGCCGGTGTCTGCTGCAGGGTCTCCAGAGCAGCCCGCATGGAAAGTGGGCTGGCATTATAGGTGTCATTAATGATCCTTACTCCTCTATCCAGGTGGAGAAAATTCATGCGAAGAGAGGATGGTTGAAAGGACTTTAATCCAGCGGCCATCTCCCCCTTCTCCATCCCCATCCAGCTCCCCAACCCCAGCGCTGCCAGAGCGTTGTACAGATTGTGTCTTCCCGGCAGGGGCAGGAAGAACTCCTCTCCCTGAAAGGTAAAGACTGTTCCTCCTGAATCAGAGCTGGCAATAGATCGGGCCCTGTAATCAAGCTGCTCTTCCTCCAGTCCATAAAAAAAGGAAGTGGCCCTGCTTTTCTTACTCATCTTTCTAACCAGTGGATCATCTCCATTCAGGAACAGGGCCCCCTTTTCGGGGAGGGCTTCCGCCAGCTCAGCCTTACCTCGAGCCACATTCTCCACGGTCTCCAGCTCCTCCAGATGAGTGGGCCCCACATTGGTAATGATACCCAGTTGAGGAGAGGCAATTCGGCAGAGATATGTGATCTCCCCCAGTCCACTCATTCCCATCTCCAGAACCAGCAGCTGATGGTGAGATTCCAGCTGAAAGATGGTCAGGGGCAAACCATATTGATTGTTATAGTTCTCATCAGTCTTGAGCAGGGAGTACCTCTCACCCAGCACTGAAGCAACCATATCCTTGGTGGTAGTCTTACCCACACTACCGGTAATAGCCACTACCTGCAGTTCAAAGGAATTAAGATAATAACTGGCCAGCTCCCCCAGGGCCAGGGTGGTATCATCAACCCTGATTAAAAAGCCCTTCGGTGGGATTTGAGAAGCGGGATAACCCTCTTCCACCACTGCTCCTCCAGCGCCTTGCTCCCAGGCCTGGGGCAGAAATTGATGAGCATCATACCTTTCACCGATAATGGCGAAGAAGAGCTGCCCCTTCTCTATGGTTCTGGTATCGATTGATACCCCCACAGCTCTCTCCTCACCAGTGCCATGTATTAGCTCTCCCCCTACTGCCTTTGCCACTTCACCACTGGTTAGCTCCTCCATCATGATCACTGCCCCAATCTTTTATTCAATAACCTGCGGGCCACCTCGCGGTCATCAAAGGGAATGGTTCTATCCTTTAATTCCTGATAGGTCTCATGGCCCTTACCAATGATAAAAACCAAATCACCACTATCAGCAGCAGAGATGGCCTCCCTGATGGCAGCCTCTCTATCCTTTACCACCCTGTATTTATTATCAGGAAATGAAAGCTCTTTAATACCAGCAATTATTTCTTCAATGATTAAAGCCGGGTCCTCGCTCCGGGGGTTATCAGAAGTAACAATCACCAGATCACCATAGCGGGCTGCAACCCTGCCCATCAGAGGCCTTTTTTTGCGGTCCCTGTCACCTCCACAACCAAAGACGATGATCCTCTTGCCCTCTGTCAGCTCCCTTGCCGTCTGAAGGATGTTCTCCATTCCATCAGGGGTATGGGCATAGTCAACCACCACCCCAAAATCCTGACCACAATCCACCAGTTCAAAACGGCCGGCTACTCCCCCCACTTTCTCCAGAGCAACTTTGATTTCTTCCAGGCCCAGGTCGTAGACCAATCCCACGCCAACTGCTGCCAGAGCATTATATACATTAAAGAGACCACTTAGTTTTAGGTTAAGCTCTATTTCACCCACCGGGGTGATCACTGTCATCTCTACCCCCTGGCGGGAAACAGTAATCCTTTGTGCCCTGAGATCTGCCTCCTGTTCAATACCATAGGTAAGGGGAGAGGCCTCAAGTTGATTAAGTATATATCCACTGCGGGGGTCATCCATATTAATTACTGCCCTCTTATCTGCTGCCAGTGACTGAAAGAGTAAAGTCTTGGTTTTAAGATAGTCATCAAGGGAGGGGTGAAAATCAAGGTGATCCTGGCTAATATTGGTGAAGACAGCACAATCAAATTCAAGGCCCTCCACCCGCTTCAGCTGCAGGGCATGTGATGATACCTCCATCACGGCATGGCTTACTCCCTGCTTAAGCATGGTGGCCAGAAAGGACTGGATCTCAGGTGCCTCAGGGGTTGTTCTCTCTGTTCTGTATCGCTGCTCACCAATCCTGTTAGCAATGGTGCCCATCAGCCCTGTCTTAAATCCTGCCTGGCGCAGAAGGGCTTCAATAAGATAGGTGGTGGTTGTCTTACCATTGGTGCCGGTTACCCCAATTAACTGCAGTCTCTGACTGGGGTGCCCATAAAATATGTTGCTCAGCTCTGCCAGCGCCAGCCTGCTGTCCCTGACACGTATTACTGAAACTCCAGAATTAAACTCTATCTCTCTCTCCACCACCACGGCCCTGGCGCCCCTCTCCCTGGCCTGGGAGAGATAGTCATGTCCATCCTGCTGAAAACCGATAATGGCCACAAAGATATCACCTGGCTTTACCCGACGAGAATCATAGGTGAGGCCGGTAACTTCAACCCGGTCAGACCCCTGAAAATGAAGATATTCAATACCTGATAAGAGCTCTTTAAGTTGCATTAGCCTATTCCTTTCTTCCTCTTTCTTCCTTATATTATTATAGGAGCTTAAACTCAAAATTATACTACTCCAGCTTTAATTCCAATTCTGTTCCGGCCCTAACCAGTTCTCCGGCTTCCAGGCTCTGCTCCACTACCTTACCCTCTCCCTGATAGTTGAAATGGAAGCCAAGGGGATAGAGAATCTCCTCTACCTCCTCCAGGGTCATTCCCTTTAGATCAGGAACTGCCAGGCGGTAATTATTAAGGCGATCTACTCCCCCCTCTGAGAAAAGGACTACAGTGGCACCTTCAGGTAACATAACTCCTGGATGGGGGAACTGCTGCAGAACACTTCTGCCCTCCCCTTCCAGCTTAACATTGAATCCCTGTTCCCTCAAGGTCCTTTCTGCCTCAATGATACGCATCTTCTCCACCACTGGCACTTCCCTTTGCTCAGGCTCACTTTCCTCAATTTTCTCTGGAAACTGGGGTTGAAGATCCAGATAACGAATAATATCCAGTACAATCTCATGGTAGAGAGGAACCACTGTCTGAGAAGCATAGTAGGGCTCACTGGAAAGACCCCTTAAGACCACCAGCATAATAAAACTGGGATCTGAGGCGGGTAAAAAACCTACAAAGGAAACATCATAGATATCATCCCTGTAATGCTGGGCTGTTCCGGTCTTGCCACCAATAGCATAACCATCAATCTGGGCCCTGTAACCGGAACCATCCTCCACTACCTGATAAAGAATATCCCGCATACGACGGGATGTCTCCTCAGAGATAACTCTCCTGACCACCTGTGGTTCAAACTCCTGGATCCTATCTCCCTCCGAAGAGACAATTCTTTCCACAACCTGAGGTTGAATCAGCTGTCCCCCATTGGCGATCACCGACATCCCTGTAATCAGCTGCATGGGAGTCACCGCCACCCCATGGCCATAGGCCATGGTAGCCAGTTCCACCGGCCCCAGTGTCTGATGGGAGTAGAGCATGCCACTGGCCTCACCGGGCAGTGGAATACCAGTGGGACTACCAAAACCAAAATCATGGATATAATCTAAATAATCTTCTCTGCCAATCCGCTGGCCCAGCTGCACAAAGGCAGGGTTACAGGAGTTCTGGACAATCTCCACAAAGGATTGACTGCCATGTCCTCCTGGCTGCCAGCATCTGATAGTCTCTCCCTCTACCTTGATACTACCCGGATCATAAAAATGGTCCTGTTCACTTACCAGCCCCAGTTCTAGAGCAGTGGCAGCTGTAAAAGCTTTAAAGGTAGATCCAGGTTCATAGTTATCTGAAATAGCAACATTTCTCCAGCGATCAGGTGAATAGGAGGCAAATTCATTGGGATCATAAGCTGGATGGTTGGCCAGGGCCAGTATCCGTCCGGTATCCGGCTCCATGGCAACTACAGTCCCCGAAAGAGCCTCATGCTCCTCCATGGCAGCCTCCAGTTTCTTTTCAATCAAAAATTGGATCACATTATCAATGGTAAGATAAAGATGTGACCCATCATCCGGCGGATTATAGCTCTGATAGCCAAAGGGTATCTCACGACCGGTGGCATCCCGTTCTGCCTCCAGGTCCCCAAACTCCCCTTTCAGGAGCTGATCATATGAATACTCTATACCATCAAGTCCCTGACTATCAATACCTGCAAAGCCCAGGAGATGAGAGGCCAGTCCCTGCTGAGGATAAAAGCGCTTGCTCTCCTCGGTAAAGATAATTCCTGGCAGATGCATGGTCTTTATCTTCTGAGCCCGCTCACTGTCAAGCTTGCGTTCCAGATATACTGCTGCCAGCCTGCTTGTAATCCGGCGGTATATCTCCTGCTGATCCATGTTCAAAACCCCGGCCAACCTACGGGCTGTGTGCTCAGGGTTCTGGATTTCAACTGGTATGGCAACCACCGTATCAGTGCTGGCACTGACAGCCAGCCGCTCCCCATAACGATCATAGATGTTGCCGCGTTTGGGCTCTATTCTCAGCTTCAAACTGCGCTGACTGATAGCCTGTTGCTGATAGAAGCCACTCCTGACAACCTGAATCCAGAAGAGACGGAGGATAACAGCCAGCATAACCAGGGCCAGGACCATAAAAAGATAGGTTAATCTCTTTTTATTCTGAGGGCCCTTTATGCCTGGCATAGACTCTTCCTTCCTCCTTCTATTCAGTTAAAACACCAGCCTCGGCCCGGGAAAAACCCTCCACCAGACTGCCAAAGCTCTCACCCAGACGTCTGGCCAAAGCCCTTTCTTCATCTCCAGTTCCCTCTGCCAGTAAAGATTCCGGTGATACATAAACATACTCAACTCTCTCTGCTTTAACCAGTCCCAGTTCTTTCCTGGCAATATTTTCAATCCTCTCCAGAGAGGCCAGCTGTGATCTCTCTAACTCCAATTGACGCTTCTCCCTTTGCAGGGCACTGATCTCTTCCCTTATATCCTGTAGCTGATAGTTAAGCTGAAAGAAATACATATTGTGGTTTAAGTAGAAGACAAAGAGAACTACAGCCAGGACAACAATCAGTACACAGGCCAACATTCTACGAAGAGAACGGTTTTTCCTGCTTCGATTCGAGCTCCTGTTCCTCTTCCAGGAGGTGGTATTTTTATTATATTCAATATCTTTCTTAGCCAGTACCAAGAGTATTCACCCGGCCTTCTATTTAGAACAGATATTAATTATATGCCCTCTGCTATTCTCAGTTTGGCACTTCGTGCCCGCGGGTTTCTCTGTTTTTCTTCATCTGTCGGAAGTAAAGGACTGCCAGTAATCACCTTAACCTGCTTCTCTTTATCACAGCTACAGATGGGCAGATCGGGTGGGCAGATGCACTCACTTGCCAGCTGCCGAAAGGTATGTTTTACAATCCTGTCCTCAAGAGAATGAAAGGAGATTGCCACCAGCCTGCCCCCAGGCTTTAAAATCCCTGCAGCTGCAGGGAGGGCCTCCTTTAAGGAAGCAAGCTCATCGTTGACCGCTATTCTTAGAGCCTGAAAGGTTCGTCGGGCGGGATGAGGACCCCTTCTTCTTGCTGAAGCAGGGATAGCTTCCTTGATAATCTTAACCAGATCAAAGGAACTCTTAATTCTTTTTTTCTCTCTGTGACGAATTATAAAATCAACAATCCTACTGGCCCACCGCTCCTCTCCATAGCGGGAGATAATTTCAGACAATTCTGAGCCTGGTAGTTCATTGACCAGTCTGGCAGCAGTTATATCCTCTTCGGTATCCATCCTCATATCCAGGGGAGCATCGTAGCGATAGCTGAATCCCCTCTCCGGAGTATCAATCTGCATCGATGAAAGACCCAGATCAAAGAGAATACCATCCACCTGCTCCCAGCCCCTTTGGATAACTATTTCATCAATTTTACGAAAATCCTGGTTGGAAAATAGTATATTTTGATGATGGGGTAGAAGCCTCTCTCTGGTTCTGGCCAGGGTCTGCGGATCACGATCAATGGCCAGCAACCTGCCCTGATCGCCAATCAATTTTAAAATTTCTTCAGTATGTCCACCAGCACCGAGCGTGGCATCAACATAATAACCACCCGGACTGCACTTTAATCCTCT
The DNA here is from genome assembly GCA_964641385.1 of uncultured Clostridia bacterium. Taxonomy (GTDB): domain Bacteria; phylum Bacillota; class Halanaerobiia; order CAZXKH01; family CAZXKH01; genus CAZXKH01. Next base: position 17,723 of record CAZXKH010000007.1, read on the forward strand.
GACTACCTCTTCAACCATGACAGGGATGTGTTCCTCTTCCATTAAAGGACCTCCCACTATATACCCAGCTCTTCTATCGTCTCAGCCAGTTCCTGATCCTTGTTGATGGCCTCCTCCATATAATGATCCCAGCTCTTTTTACTCCAGAGTTCAAGTCTATTGGAGACACCGATCACCACGACCTCCTTCTCCAGCTCAGCGTATTCTCGCAGATTAGAGGGAAGAGAGATACGGCCCTGACGATCAAAATCACACTCACAGGCCCCTGAAAAGAAAAAACGAACAAAGGCTCTGGCATCCTTTTTGGTCAGGGGTAAAGACTTTAATTTATCCTCTAAAATGTGCCATTCATCTCTTGGATATACAAAAATACAGCGATCAAGACCCCTGGTGGCCACGAATTTTTTTCCCAGCATGTCCCGGAAGCCGGCAGGGATAATCATCCTTCCCTTGCTATCTAAGCTATGTAGATGTTCCCCCATAAACATGTTACCACCCCATTCCAGGACATACCCACCTACCTCCACCACTATCCACCACTATCCACCACTTATTTAATTATGTTCTTCATGTATAGTAAAATCCCTTTTTTTCTGAAAAAAAAATTTAATCCATGAACATTTTTATCTTTCTCACCATAAATATAATAATGAAATTAAGAGGGAGGGAATAAAATGAAGATTGACTTTCTCTTTGCCTGGACCAAAAACAGGGACCGACAGGATGAATATATGAAGTCAGTGGGTGGAAATCTCAGTCTGCCTAAAATCCTGGGCAATCTGTTCTTCTTTCTACGCAAAAAAAAATAGAAGACCCCAGGGCCCTCTCTTCATAATCCATAATAATTGAAAAGCTGATACTCTATTCTTACTTGTCCAGTTTAAGCGTCTTTGCCTGCCGCACAATATCCTCACCAAAACGATCCTTTAAGCGATCAATGGTCTGCTGCAGCTCCTCCTCAGCCCCTGATGGGGAGAAAAGCGATAGCTGCTCTGCATCTCTCCTCATAAGATTACTGACAGTAACCCCCAGTAACCTGATCCCCTTCATCCCTGCATAGAGCTCTTTTTCCATCAACTCCTGTGCCAGAAGAAATATTTTCCGATCACCACAGATGGGAACTCCTTCTGTTTTGCTGCGAGTAATAGTCTTAAAATCAGCATAGCGAAGCTTGATACTTACTGTACGTCCCTTAAGGCCCTGTGCCCTCAGCCTCCTCCCCACCCTTGATGCCAGCTGTAACAGGGCGGCAGTCAGAAGCTCGGGGTCATGGAGATCCTGACTAAAGGTATCTTCATGACCCACAGACTGTGGAGGCTCCTCCCCTGCAATAACTCTTCGATCATCCTGGCCCTGAGCTAAAGGATATAGTTTCTTTCCCAGCTTGCCCAACTCAACCTCCAGCAGTCCGGGATCATATTCTGCCAGCTGATCGATGGTATTAATTCCCTTACTGCGCAAAACCCTTTCCGTTTTCTGCCCCACTCCCCAGAGGCGGGAGATATCAAGCCCCTGCAGAAATTCCTCCACCCCCTCTGGCTCCACATAGACAAGCCCCTCTGGCTTTTCCAGATCTGAGGCCAGCTTGGCCAGAAATTTATTGGGTGCCACTCCAATAGAGGCGGT